>NZ_JBFABB010000040.1:0-55673 GCF_040640035.1 Micromonospora sp. NPDC023633
GCGAGGAACTCCTCGGCCCGCGCGGCCGGGTCCCCACCGTCGGCGGGGCGCCACTGCCAGCGGGCCCGCTCGACGAGCGTGCGGCGGCAGCCGGGCGGCGCCGCCGGCACCCGGACCCCTAGCCCTGGAAGCGTTTCCACGCCGTCCGGCCCATCGCCCCTCATCCGTTCAGTGGATTTCGGAAAAACCATGCGCGTACCTGCTCGATGCCGGCCGCTTTCGCTTGGTACTGTGCGTCACTGGTCATGTGAACCATGACACAGTGCCCCCACAGTCCGGAGATCCCGATGTGCCAGCACCAACCCACCTGCCCCTCCGCCGAAGCGACCGACCGGGAAGCCGCCCGGGTCCTCGCCTGCTTCCCTGAGCAGGGCTGGAGCCTGCTCTGCAACGGTGTCATCGTCTTCGAGGACACCGGCGAACTGCTCCCCGACGGCAGCAGCATCGCCCCGCACCGCGGCCCCGCCCGACACGCCCTCGTCGCCTGACCTGTCACGCTCCGTCACACACGTCAGACGCGTCGATCCAGGCTAGTCCCCCGGTCGGGACACCCCCCCGCCCAGGTCGGCGCACCGCCGGGGCGGCACCACGACCGCCCCGGCGTCACGCGACGTCAGCTCTCGAACGCCTCCGGCGCCGGGCAGGAACACACCAGGTTCCGGTCGCCGTACGCGCCGTCGATGCGCCGCACCGGCGGCCAGTACTTGCCGGCCCGGTCCACCCCGCCCGGGTACGCGCCCACCGACCGCGGGTACGGGTGCGGCCACTCGTCCGCGGACACCATCGCCGCCGTGTGCGGGGCGTTGGCGAGCGGGTTGTCGCCGGCCGGCCACTCCCCCGACCCCACCCTGTCGATCTCCGCCCGGATGGCAATCATCGCGTCGCAGAACCGGTCCAGCTCGGCCAGGTCCTCGCTCTCGGTGGGCTCCACCATCAGCGTCCCCGCCACCGGGAACGACATCGTCGGCGCGTGGAACCCGTAGTCGATCAGCCGCTTCGCCACGTCGTCCACGCTCACCCCGGTCGCCTTCGTCAGCGGCCGCAGGTCCAGGATGCACTCGTGCGCCACCAGGCCCTTGTTGCCCGCGTACAGCACCGGGAAGTGCCCACGAAGCCGCGCCGCCACGTAGTTCGCCGCCAGCACCGCCACCCCGGTCGCCCGGACCAGCCCCGCCGCGCCCATCATCCGCAGGTACGCCCACGGGATCGGCAGGATCCCCGCCGACCCGTAGCGGGCCGCCGAGATCGCCGGCCGGCCGTCGACGTGCGCGCCCAGCGGGTCGCCCGGCAGGAACGGCGCCAGGTGCGCCCGCACCGCCACCGGACCCACCCCCGGACCGCCGCCACCGTGCGGGATGCAGAACGTCTTGTGCAGGTTCAGGTGCGACACGTCCGCCCCGAACTTCCCCGGCTTGGCGAACCCGACCAGCGCGTTGAGGTTCGCCCCGTCGACGTACACCTGACCGCCGGCATCGTGGACCTTCGCGCACAGCGACGCGATGCCCGTCTCGTACACCCCGTGCGTCGACGGATACGTCACCATGATCGACGCGAGGGCGTCCCGGTGCTTGTCGATCTTCGCGTCGAGGTCCACCAGGTCGATGTTGCCCCCGTCGTCGCAGCCCACCACGACGACCCGCATGCCGGCCATCACCGCGCTGGCCGCGTTGGTGCCGTGCGCCGACGACGGGATCAGGCACACGTCCCGGTGCCCCTCGCCCCGGTCGCGGTGGTAGGCCCGGATCGCCAGCAGACCCGCCAGCTCACCCTGCGAACCGGCGTTGGGCTGCACGCTGACCGCGTCGTAGCCGGTCACCTCCGCCAGCCACCCCTCCAGCTGCGAGATCATCTCCCGGTAGCCGGAGGTCTGCGCGTCCGGCGCCAACGGGTGCACGTGGGCGAACTCCGGCCAGCTCACCGGCTCCATCTCGGTGGTGGCGTTGAGCTTCATCGTGCACGACCCGAGCGGGATCATCCCCCGGTCCAGGGCGTAGTCGAAGTCCGACAGCCGCCGCAGGTAGCGCAGCATCGCCGTCTCCGAGTGGTGACTGCGGAACACCGCGTGGGTGAGGAAGTCCGACGTGCGGGCCAACGCCGCCGGCAACGCGCCCTCGACCGGCGCGTCCGTCACGGCCACCGGCCGCCCGCCCACGGTGGCCCCGAACGCGTCGCACACCTTCCGCAGGTGCGACACGGTCGTCGTCTCGTCGCAGGACACCCCCACGTGGTCGGCGTCGACCAGCCGCAGGTTCACGCCCCGGGCGGCGGCGTCGGCGACGACCGCCTCGGCGCCACCGGGAACCCGCACCAGGACGGTGTCGAAGAACGCCTCGTGCACCACCTCGACGCCGTCCACACCCCCCAGCGCCGCCGCCAGCCGGGCCGCCATGTCGTGGGTACGGCGGGCGATGCCGCGCAGCCCCTCCGGACCGTGGTAGACGGCGTACATGCCGGCCATCACGGCCAGCAGCACCTGCGCGGTGCAGATGTTGCTGGTCGCCTTCTCCCGCCGGATGTGCTGCTCACGCGTCTGCAACGCCAGCCGGTACGCCGGGTTGCCGTCCGCGTCACGCGACACCCCGACCAGCCGGCCGGGAAGCATCCGCTCCAGCCCCGCCCGTACCGCCAGGTAGCCGGCGTGCGGACCCCCGAAGCCCATCGGCACGCCGAAGCGCTGGGTGGTGCCGGCGGCGATGTCGGCGCCGATCTCCCCCGGCGCCCGCAGCAGCGTCAGGGCCAGCAGGTCCGCCGCCACGGTGACCAACGCCCCGACGGCGTGCGCCGCCTCGACCAGACCCGCCTGGTCGCGCACCGCCCCGGACGCCCCCGGGTACTGCAGGTGCAGACCGAAGAACTCCGCCGGCAGCTCGTCGCGCCCGGTGTCGACGATCCGCACGTCGATGCCGAGCGGCTCGGCCCGGCTGGTGATCACCGCGATGGTCTGCGGCAGGGTGTCGGCGTCGACCACGTACACCGGGCTCCTGCTCTTCGACGCGCGGCGGGCGAGGGTCATCGCCTCGGCCGCGGCGGTGCCCTCGTCGAGCATCGACGCGTTCGCGGTGGCCAAACCGGTCAGGTCGGTGACCATGGTCTGGAAGTTCAGCAGCGCCTCCAGCCGCCCCTGGCTGATCTCCGGCTGGTACGGCGTGTACGCCGTGTACCAGGCCGGGTCCTCCAGCACGTTGCGGCGGATCACCGCCGGGGTGTGCGTGCCGTGGTAGCCCAGACCGATCATCGACACCACGACGGTGTTACGGGCCGCCAGGGCCCGCAGCTCGGCGAGGGCGTCGTGCTCGCTGGCCGGCTCCGGCAGGTCCAGGGTGCCGTGCCAGCGGATCACCTCGGGGATCGCCGCGTCCATCAGCTCCTCGATCGAGCCGTAGCCGACGGCCTCCAGCATCCGGCGCTCGTCGTCCGGATCCGGGCCGATGTGGCGGGCGGCGAACTGCTCTGCGGTCATGGGCGGCGCTCCCGGGGGGCGAGGTCGACAGGTCGGCCTCCCCCTCTGTCGCGCCCGCGAGGCGCTCCACAGTGCCTGCCCACGAGGTCCTTTTGCCTGAGAGGTTCCGGGGAGGATTTGCCCCTTCGGCGCCGCCCTGGATGCTGCTGGGCGGTCTCTCCCACGTGGGTGCTGCCGGCATGGTCAACGCTACCAGCGCCGCCCCGCCCACCGGAGGTCGGCCGCTACCGGCCCACGCCCGTCAACCCCGCCGCCACCGCACCCGGGTCGGCACCACCGCCCGCCCGGTCGGCCAGCGCCGGCAGCAGCCGGCCCAGCGGCGCGTCGACGGTCAACGCCGCGTACCCGTCGCCCCGGGTCGGCCCCTGGTTGACGATCACCACCGGGACGCCCAGCTTCGCCGCGCGCAGCACGAACCGGCGACCCGACATCACCGTCAACGACGACCCCAGCACCAGCAGCAGCCGCGCCCGGCCCACCAGGTCGAAACAGCGCGCCACCCGGGGCGCCGGCACCGTCTCACCGAAGAACACCACGTCCGGCTTCAGCATGCCGCCGCGGCAGAACGTGCAGTCGACCGTACGGAACGCCGCCACCTCGTCGTCGGCGAGATCCACGTCACCATCCGGGTTGACCGCAGCGACCCGCGCGTCGAACCCCGGATTCGCCTCCCGCAGCCGCCGGTCCAACTCCTCCCGGGACGTCTGGTTGCCGCAGTCCAGGCACACCACCTCGTCGAGGCGGCCGTGCAGCTCCACCACCCCCGCGCTGCCCGCGGCCGTGTGCAGCCCGTCCACGTTCTGCGTGATGATCCCGTCGACCAGCCCACCGCGTTGCAGCCGCGCCACCGCCCGGTGCCCCTCGTTCGGGGCCGCCCGCGCGATCACCCGCCACCCCAGGTGACTACGCGCCCAGTAGCGGCGCCGCGCCTGCGCGTCGCGCGTGAACACCTGGTACGTCATCGGGGTGTGCCGCCGCGCCGCGCCACTGGGCCCCCGGTAGTCCGGGATGCCCGACTCGGTGGACAGGCCCGCCCCGCTCAACACCACGACACCCCCGCCGGCCACCAGGCCAGCCAGCGCGTCGACCGTCTCCGTCACCCGTCCATGCTGCCTCAGGCAGCCGCCCCGCAGCGAACACCCGGGCACCCACGGCCCCCGCCGACCGGCCGCGCCGCACCGCGACGACGGCTAGGTTGACGGTATGCGCGTCGTCATCGCCGGAGGACACGGCAAGATCGCCCAGCTGACCCACCGCGAACTCGCCGGACGCGGCGACACCGCCGTCGGCCTGATCCGCAACCCCGACCACGCCGCCGCGCTGCGCGCCGCCGGCGCCCACCCCGTCGTGGCCGACCTCGAACACGTCGGCGTCGACGAACTCGCCGCGCACCTCCACGACGCCGACGCCGTCCTCTTCGCCGCCGGCGCCGGCCCCGGCAGCGGCGCCGCCCGCAAGGACACCGTCGACCGGGCCGCCGCCGTCCTGCTCGCCGACGCCGCGCAACGCGCCAACGTCCGCCGCTACCTGCTGCTGTCGTCGGTGGGCGTGCAGGACGAACCACCCGCCGGCACCGACGAGGTGTTCGCCGCGTACCTGCGGGCCAAGAAGGCCGCCGAGGACGACCTCACCGGCCGCGACCTCGACTGGACGATCCTGCGCCCCGGCCGGCTCACCGACGACCCACCCACCGGGCGGATCACCCTCGCCCGGCACGCACCCCCCGGCGCCGTGACCCGCACCGACGTCGCCCGGGTGCTGGTCGCCCTGCTCTACCACCCGCACAGCGCCGGCGCGATCCTGGAAGTCGTCGGCGGCGACACCCCCATCGCCGACGCCGTCGCCGCCGTCGACCGGCGCTGACCCGACGCCGCTACTCGCCGACGACGGCCCGCAGCTGCGCGCTGACCGCCCCGGCCGCCGCCGCGTCGGCCCGCAACTGCTCCGACTGCTCCGACAGGTACGCCTGCCACCGGCTCAGGTGCTGCTGCGCCGTCGCCACCGCCGCCACCAACGCCGCCTGCCGGCCCTCCAGCTCCCGCACCTGCCGCGGCAACTCCTCGCCCCCCGCCGAACCGGCCACACCCCCGGCCAACACGTGCGCCTCCGCGATGATCTCCTCGGCCTGCCGCCGCGCGTCGGCGATGATCTCCGCGCCCTCCGCGCTGGCCTCACTGATCGTCCGGTTCGCCTCGTCCTGCGCCCGCACCGCCAACTCGATCACCATCGGGTCCGGGCCCTGCGGCGCCGTGCTGGGCAACGCGCCGTGGCGCAACATCTCCACCTGCCGCGCCAGAGCCTCGTTCTCCCGCCGCAGCCGGTCCACCTCACCACCCAGCAACGCCACCCGCTCGTCCGCCGAGCGGACCAGGCCGGCGACCTGGTCGGCCGACAGCCACCGGCTGCCCCGGAACCGGCGCGCCTCCAACGCGGCCACAGCCCGGGTGAGCTCACCGTGCGGGTCGGCGACCACCCGGTCGCCGTGGTCAATGCTCATCGCGTACCCGTCCAACTCAAGTCACGGGGTGCGGCGGGAGCCGCACCTGTCCAAGTCAAATCGGACGGCGCGGCGGCAGCCGCGCTCGCCAGAGGCGGATAGAGGGAGTGATCGTAGCTTTCGGTCAGGATCCGCTCCGGCGCCACACCCGACGCGGCGAGGGCGCTGATCGTCTCCCGGGTCATCTCCGGGCTGCCACACACGAGCACCTCGGTGTCCCGCCACGGACCCAACCGCGCCGCGGTGTGACCGGCCGTACCGATCGCACCCTGCCACTGCCAGCCGCTCTCCACCGTCGGCACGTACCGGAGCCACCCACCGACCTCACCGGAGCGCCACGAACCCGCCGGAGGCATCCCCGCCAACTCCCGCAACGCCCGGTCGTCATACAGGTCGTCGGGCGTCTTGCCGCCCACCACCAGAGTCGTCGGACGCCCCGGCCCCTGCTGCAACGCCTCCACCACCGCCCGCAACGGCGCCAGCCCGGTGCCCCCGGCCACCAGCAGCAACGGCAGATGCGGCGACCGGTCGTACGACGCCAACGCCTCACCCACCGGCAAACCCAACAGCAACTGGTCGCCCTCGCGCACCCTGCGCACCAGATGGGTGGAGAACCGTCCCGTGGCGCGCACGTGGAACTCGATCGTCCCGTCCGGACGTGGCGCGTTCGCCGGCGACAGATAGCGCCACGTCCGCAGCTGCGGCACCTGCACCGGCAACGACTGCCCCGGCAGGTACTCGCACAGGTAGTTCGGGCGGACCGTGAACACACACACGTCGGACCGCCGCCGCTGCACCCTGAGCACCTCCGCCTCCCAGTACGGCGGCGACGTCCGCACCGCCTCCGCCGCACCGGTCAGCATCAACCGCGCCACCAACTCGTACGCCGCGGCCCACTCCGCGCGCAACGCCGGCGTCCACCGTGGCCCGAGGAACCGCTCCAACGTCAACAGCAACGCCTGCCCGACCTGGCTGTAGTGCCACTCCGCCATCGGCACCGGCCGACCCTGCCGGTCCTCCCCCCGGAACCGGCGGTGGTCAGCCCCCAACCGCTGCGCAAACGACGTCACCACCCGCTCGTCGTCGATGTGAGTGATCACGTGCCCCAACGCCGCGAGCAGCTTGTCCTGCTGATACTCCATGTTGGTCGGGAACATCGTGCGGACCTCGGGCGCGATCACGAACAACGTCGCGTAGAAGTGCTTCGCCGCCTCCGGACCAGCCACGCAGAACTGAGCCCAACTGTGGCGTAACGCCGCGACATCCATGCCTCAGCCCTCCTGCCAGCGAGCGACGTCATGACGCTGCCGCAGGGTCGGCTGCGTCACGCCCGACGTTCCGTACGCACGGTCCGCCTGCCACAGGTTCGGGTTCGGGATCCCCTCGTCGTAGTAGCGGTGGTGCACGGCATGCAACGCCGCCCACCCCACACTGCCGTTGAGCCACGACCAGTCACCATGCACCGGCCGACCCGCCCGCTCCTCGAACTCACAGAACCTCATGAACTGCTCCGATTCGGTGTGCGGATCCGACACCCGCACACCAGCCAGCCGGAACGAGTGCAACACCGCCTGATTGATCACCAACACGGCGTGCTCGCGCCACAGATTGTCCTCGCGGGAGGTGTCCAACCCCAGCCCCCGGGCCACCGGCAGCAACTGGTCGTAGCGGCCCCGGTCACCCATGTTGCGGGTACCGATCTCGTCACTCAGATAGTGACCGTTGAAGGGAGCACAGCTGTAGTCCACCCCACCGATCCGCAAGCGCATGTTGCTGATCACCGGCAGGGCATGCCAGCGCAGCCGCAGATCCTCGAACCACGGATAGTCCGGATGCACCAGGGCGACCTCCCGAACGAGGTCCCGGGACACCTCCACCACCGTCGGATCCTCGTACGCCGTCTCGATCACCCATGGCAACAGGTCGAACCGGCCCGGTACCGCCGGCGGACGCCACCCCAGACCCCGCGCCGCCTCGGTCATCGCCACCTGCGCCGGATCACCCCACACCGACCCGTCGTCCAGTCGATGCCCGCAGTACCGGATCAACTGGTCGTTCCAGATCCGCGCCCGCGGACCCACCCCCGGCCGGTCGGGCGCGAACACCGTCATCACCGACTGGATCCGCCCACCGTTGTCCGCCACCGCCAGGTGCTGCGCCAACTCCTGCGAGATGCCCGCCACCGTCGTCACCCCGCGCCGGTCCCGGACCTTCAACCCTGCCCACCGGACCCGCCCCACGCAACGCACCGACTGCCGCCAGGCGACCTTCGCCCCGTACGCCAACTCCTCCGTGGTGTGCCGGTACGTGCCGGTCAGCGCGATTTCCTGCCGGACCTCCGCGATCCGCCCGATCAGGCCCGGCAGCCGCCGCTCCGCGTGGTAGAGCTGCAGGAACTCGACGGCCTCCGCCGCGACGTCCTCCACCAGAGGTTCCTGCGGCCGGGAGGCATGAGCCACCGGACAGCCCGAGGCGTTGCCGTCCACGGCACGCTCACCGGCACCCAAGACCATTGGGTCGACGTGATAGTCAGTCTGCACTCTCGTCTAAATCCGATCGTCGGGCAGGCGTCGCCGCCGCCTTCTGCGTCGTCCCGTACAGGTTCGCCGAAACAACCCGGCACATCACCGAGGGTGATATGCGCGCAGAAGATCGCGAACGCCGCACACAGGATTCACGCAGACGCAATGACTGTCAACAAGGCGACTCGTCCCCAACGCGTCCACTGTCGGCATTTGCCTCCGAGCAGGCCACACTGGACATCGCCGCAGCGGCTCCTGGATCCCCCGGCCAGCCGCCGGAGATCAACCGGCCCGGCGCCGCGCCCGACGCGCCGCCAACTCGTCACCCACCGGATCCGCCGCCACCGGCGGCTCCGCCGGCGTCGCCGGCTCCGACGGCAGGTGCGACAGAGAACCCTGGATCTCCTTGAACGCCCCACCGATCGCGATGCCGAACACGCCCTGGCCACCCTGCAACAGGTCGACCACCTCCTCCGGCGACCGGCACTCATACACGGTCGTGCCATCGGAGATCAACGTGATGCCCGCCAGGTCCGCCACCCCACGCGAGCGCAGCGCCTCGATCGCCTTCCGGATGTTCTGCAACGACACCCCGGCGTCCAGCAGCCGCTTCACCACCTTCAGGACCACCAGGTCCCGGAACGAATACAACCGCTGCGTGCCCGAACCCGAAGCGTCGCGCACACTCGGCACCACCAACCCGGTACGGGCCCAGTAATCCAACTGACGGTAGCTGATCCCCACCGCGTGGCAGGCCGTCACGCCCCGGTACCCCACGGCACCGTCACCCTCGGTAGCCCAACCCGGCGGCGCCACACCCGGCTCGTCCAGCTCCGTACCCGGATCGGGATCTCGCGGCTCGTGCATCCGGACAACCTCCCCGCCAGTGCGGTGACACGTCGTTTCCGGGACGTGCACCCCTCGACAACGGCAACCCTATAGCCGCCTTCAGGAATTGCCCCGCAGGAACCGTCGCGACACGCCGCGCCACGACAAACGAAGATCACCCACAGCACCGGAACATCACCGAACGTGACACCCCCGGGCGAAGACCGGAATCAGCCGGCGAAGTCCTCCGGACGCACCTGGTCCAGGAACTCGCGGAACTTCTCCACCTCGTCCTCCTGCTCGTCCGGGATCACGATCCCCGCCTCGCTGAGGACCTCCTCGGCACAACGAATCGGCGCACCGACCCGCAACGCCAACGCGATGGAATCACTCGGCCGGGCCGACACCCGCACCCCGTCCCCCAGCAACAGATCCGCGTAGAAGACGTTCTCCTTCAACTCGGTGATCTCCACCGCCCGCAACGGCGCCTTCAACGCCGCCAACACGTCCCGCAGAAGATCATGGGTCAGCGGCCGGGCCGGCTTGACCCCCTGCTGCTCATAGGCGATCGCCGTCGCCTCGACCGCACCGATCCAGATCGGCAGATAGCGGTCCCCCTCGACCTCCCTGAGCAGGACGATCGGCTGGTTGCTGGGCAGCTCCACCCGAACTCCGACCACGCTCAGCTCGCGCACCGCCGCCTCCGTGTCGTTGTCACCTACGCCGCACCGCGCCCTTCCCTGCACGGTACACGGACCGCGACACGGCCGTCCCATGCGCTACCCGCACACGCCCGCGCCAGAAAGGGGTTACCCCGGCAAGCCTACGACACGCTTCCCGGGGAAGATCTTTCCGCACGGCCCCCGCCGGATCACCGACCCAACGTCGACCGCAACCCCACCCGCACCAACGCCGCATGCAACTGCTGCGACAGCGCCACCAACTCCCGCGCCGTCTCCGCCGCCCGCGCCCGCGCCGCAGGATCACTCTGCCGCGCCAACGGCGCCACCAACTGCGCGAACAGACCGACCTCCCGATCCGCCGCCGTCCGAAAGGCCCGCAGGTGCCGCGGCTCCAACCCGTACGCCGCCAGACCCGCCACCGCCCGCGCGATGATCAACGCGTCGCCGTCGTACCAACCCGGCGGATCCGACACCACCACACCGAGCCGCTCCAACTCGCCCAGCGTCGACTCGTCGATCCCGCTGCGCGCCACCAGATCCGTCCGGCCGAGCCGCACCTGCGGCGACCCGGCCGGCTCCTCCGGCGCCCGCCCCGGAACCTCACCGTCCGGACCCACCGCCACCAACGTCGGCCGCTGCCGACCCGGCGACTCCCCGGACGCGTCCCACTGCGCCAACTGGTCACGGATCACCCGCAAAGGCAGGTACTGGTCCCGCTGCGCGGTCAGCACGAACCGCAACCGCGCCACATCGTCCCAGCTGTACTTCCGGTAACCCGCCGCCGTCCGCTGCGGCTCCACCAGACCCTCGGCCTCGAGGAACCGCAACTTCGAAATGGTCACGTCCGGGAAATCGACCCGCAGCTGACCCAGCACCTCACCGATGCTCATCAACGGTCGGGCGCGGGCCGCCTCGGGCGGCGTGGAGGCCGCAGGCTCGTTCACCCCCGGCCGGCCCCCTCCTCGGGACGCGGACCGGCGATGAACACCACCCGGAACTTGCCGATCTGCACCTCGTCACCATTGCTCAACGTGGCCGCCTCGACCCGCTCCCGGTTCACGTACGTGCCGTTCAGGCTCCCCACGTCCCGCACCGTGAACGTCCCACCGTCACGGTGGAACTCGGCGTGCCGCCGCGACACCGTCACGTCGTCGAGGAAGATGTCACTGTCCGGGTGCCGACCGCTCGTCGTCACATCGTGATCCAACAGGAACCGGGCACCCGCGTTCGGACCCCGGCGAACCACCAGCAGCGCCATACCCGGCGGCAACGAACCGGACATCCGGCTCGGCACCACATCGGTGTCCGGCCCCTCCAGCACTTCGTCGAGCGAACCGAGATTGAGCGTCGAAGTGACGTCGAGTGGGGGGAACTCGTCGTCTGGGCGCGTCATGGGACCACCTCACGGATCTGTTCGGTCGGCGTCGGGTAATGGCGGGTCTGGCCGCCGGGCACTCCAACACCCGGCGGCTGGCTCCCCGTGCCCGGAAAGGCAATTCCGCAACGCTGAACTATTGGTTCTCGGTCGACTGGGCGAGCCTAGCCAGCGCCGAAATGCAGGGCAACCGGACGCGCGGAACACCCGCCGCGCCCGGAGGGGACGCACTCAGCTCTCGGTGAGCTCACGATACGCGTCCGCGGACAGCAGGCCGTCGACCGCCGCCGGATCGTCCGGGGTGATCTCCAGCAACCAACCCGCACCGTACGGATCGGTGTTGATCACCTCAGGGGTGTCGCCGAGCGCCTCGTTGCGCGCCGCCACCGTACCGCTGAGCGGCGCGTAGATCTCCGACACACTCTTGGTCGACTCGATCTCACCCAGCGACTCACCGGCCGCCACCACCGCACCCGCCTCGGGCAGCTGGACGTACACGATGTCACCCAGGGCGTCCTGCGCGAAGTGCGTGATGCCGACCCGGACAGTGCCGCCGCCGTCACCCGCCACCCACTCGTGCTCGGCGGTATACCGCAGATCCTCAGGAATCACCAGACGCGTCCTTCATCCATCGGCGCACCGGAAACCCGGTGCGAGCCGCGCCGGTCAGGAGACCGGACGGGCGTGTTCCAGCTTGATCGGCGCGTGCAGCGCCGAAACCTCGGCAGCCTCACGATCCTCGACGATCAACTTACCGCCGTCACCCGTCACCGACGCCACCACCCCGCCAGGAATGTTCAAGGCCGTACGCATCGTCGCCGGATCACCGATCACCGTGATCGTGAACGGACCCGTCAACCGACGCCCGTCCACCACCAACGACCCGCCCTCCCCGTCCAGGAAGAACGTCGACGCGATGATCCGCACCGTCGCCCGGTCACCACCGGAGATCTGCATCGCCTCCGCGCCCGCGCCCCGCAGCTCCTGCACCGCGTCCAGCACCCGCGACGCCGAGATCGGCTTCTCACCCGCCTCGAACCGCACCGACAGCCCCGGCCCCGTCGCCGGCAACGTCCCCGCCAGGATGCCCAGTTCGTCGGCCCGCCGCGTCGCCTCCTCCAACGCCGCCTGCCGCCCCTGCTGACCCGAACGCAACTGCCGCTGGCTCTCCTCCAGCGTCGCAATGTCCTGCCGCAGCCGGACCTCCCGCGAGTTCAGGTCGTACAGGATCCGGACCAGGTCCTCCTGCCGCGTCGCCGCCACCGTCGGATCCGTCGACGTCGTCTTGAGCTGCACCACCAGCGTGAACCCCAGCAACGCCAGCAGCGCCGCGATCATCACCCCGGCCGAGCTCACCCGCCGCCGCGGCGTCCCGCCGCCCCCGGACACCGGCCGCGTGACCGCACCCCCGGACACCGCCGGCGTAACGCCACCCGCACCGGCGGCGCGGCTCAGATCCACCGTCTCGCCGTCGTCGGGCTCCCGCACGGCAGGCTCCCGCGCCGGTGGCTCCACCGGCGGCGCGGACCGCTCCGGCGCCAACGGGCTCAACTCGTCCGGATCCGGCGCGTCCGGCCGCGGATCGGGCTCCCCCGCCGGACCCGCCGGCCGCCCCGGACCCGCCGGCTGCGGCCAACCCGTGCCCGTCTCCGTGTGCTCGTCGCTGCTCATCGCCACCAACCTACGCCCGGAACAGGTGCCGACGGATCGCCGCCACGTTTCCGAAGATCCGCACCCCGAGCACGACCACCACGCCGGTGGAGAGCTGACCGCCCACCCCCAACTGGTCGCCCAGATACACGATCAGACCCGCCACCAGCACGTTCGAAATGAACGACACCACGAACTGCTTGTCATCGAAGATCCGGTCGAGCTTCGCCCGCACCCCGCCGAACACCGCGTCCAGCGCGGCCACCACCGCGATCGGCAGGTACGGCTGCAACGCCGTGGGCACCGTGGGGTCGAGCCACACCCCGAGGACCACACCGGCGAGCAACGCCAGCACCGCGATCATCGACCACCTCCGGAGGGGCTGGGAGACGTCCTCGAACCGGCCGGCCCAGGACTGACGGAACCGTCGGCCCCCGACGGCGACGGCGTCGGGCTCACCGAGGGCTTCGCGTAGCGTAGCCGCGGGTCCGGAGCGGCCGGCAGGGTGAGGTCCTCGGCCTCGCGCACCCCGAACGACAACCCGGTGCCCTCGGCCACCTTCCGCATCGTCAACGCGCTGCGGCTGTCCTCGTACCGGTCCCGCATCGACCCCGGCCCGATCGCCGACACCTCGTACGGCCCGGTCACCGGCCGGAAGTCCACCAGGATCGCCTGCCCCGCCGAGCGGATCGTCGACATCGCCGTCAACCGCTGACCGTTGATCGAGATCGCCTCCGCCCCCGCCGCCCACAGGTCGTTGGCCACACCCTGCAGATCGCTGTAGATCACCCGGGGCGGACCCACGTCCGCACCGGTCACCGCGTCCGGATTCTGCGGCGCGTCCGCCAGGCGCACCACCACGCCGTCACCGCGCACCGGCCCCAGGCCGGTGCCCGCCTCCAGGTTGTGCAGCCGCGCAGCCTCCGAGCCACCCAGCGCCGCCGCCCGCTGCCGCGCCACCTCCGCCCGCAGCTCGTCGGCCCGCACCGACAACCGGTCGGTCTCGCTCTCCCGCTGCTTGATCTGCTCGACCAGGCCCGAGCGGGCCTGGCTGCGCCCCGGCTCGGCCTCCAGCGTCTGCCGGTACGCCACCGCGAACAGGAAACCCAGCAGCAGCACCACCACGAGGCTGACCGAGCGCGCCGACCAGCGCCACCACCGCGGGGCCGGCGCCTGCCGCTCCCGACGCCGGGCCGCCGCGTCGGCGTACCCGGGATCCAGCGGGTTGCGGAACAGCTCGGTGAGGAAGTCCGGGGCGTACACCCGGTCGGCGCGTCCCCGCCCGTCGCCCGGCGTACCCGTCATGCCGGCGCTCCCCCGGCCCGTACCGCCCTGACCAGCCGGCTGGCCTGCACGACGTAGAGCGCGCCGGCCACCCAGTAGAGCACCAGGCCCCACCAGGCCAGGCCCCAGCCGATCGCCCCCGCCACGGTCGCGGCGCCCGGCACCGCCGCGGCGAGCAGCAGGACCGGGAAGGCGGCCAGCAGCAGGAAGGTCGCGGTCTTGCCGACGTAGTGCACCGGCGGCGGGCCGTACCCGTACCGGCGCAGCACCGCCAGCGAACCGAGCAGGAGCAGTTCCCGGGCCAGCAACGCCGCGGTGAACTGCCAGGGCACCACGTCCCGCGCGGTGAAGGCGAGCAGGGTGGCGAGGATGTAGAGCCGGTCCGCGAGCGGGTCGAGCAGCTCCCCCAGCCGGCTGACCTGGCGCATGCGGCGTGCGACCCAGCCGTCCACCCAGTCCGTGGTGCCGCCGACGGCCAGCACCACGAGCGCGGCCACGTCGGCGTGCGCGACGAGCAGCAGGTAGAGGAAGAGCGGCACGCCGAGCAACCGGACGAAGCTGATGACGTTCGGCAGCGTGACGACCCGGTCGCCCACGGCCGACCCGCTCGTGCCGGCGGTGACCTCCGGGTGCTCTTCCCGAGCCGGCGGACGCGACACCGAACCTCCTCCGCGACACGCTCCGCCGCCCGGCCGAGGACGGGCGGCGCGGAGAACGTGGCCGCTGTCGGGCCGGCTGACGCCGGCGTCCCCTGCGGTCCCCGTACGGGACCTTCGCCTGACACGGCCCCCGATCGTGACGATCACGGGCCGGCTGATCGCGCTGCCACTATATCGGGCTCCCGCTGCCCGCCCCGGGCTCAGGCTTCTTCGCCTGTCAGCGGTTGGCTGTCGTGTCGTGACGCGTCACCACGCCTAGGGCATCCTAGGACACTAGTGGGACGGTTTCGGGATGGCGCGGATGAAGGGGAACCCGCCCGTCAGGCGGTGCGGGTCGAGGAGTCGGCCGGCGACTCGACCGGCGCGGCGGCGGCCGCGCGCTCGAAGGCCACCAGCGCCAGCAGCAGCTCGTGCTGGGCCCGACCGGGCATCCGGTCCAGCACGGCCTGCACCGCACGGTGCCGGCGCTCCTGCAGCTCGCGCAGCAACGTCTCGGCGGCGGGGGTCGGCACCAGCCGCACCTCCCGCCGGTCGCGGGGGTCAGGCACCCGGCGCAGCAGCCCGACGGCCTCCAACCGGTCACAGAGCCGGCTCGCCGAGGACGGTACGACGTCCAGCAACTCGGCCAGCCCGTTGACGTTGGTCTCCGGCCGGCCGCTGATCAGCGACAGCACCCGCAGCTGGGTCGGCGAGACGGCCATCTGGTGCCGGGACACCGCCGAGTCGAGCACACCGACGAGCGCCTCGGCGGCGGCGCCGACCGCCGCGGCGAGATTCGGAGGTCGCTCCACCCGGTGTCCCCTGCGATCGTCCCGCTCGTGCCCTGCCGTGGCGACGACGGCTCTCACCCGTCGCCCCGCCCGGCGGGGCCACGCCAGTCCAGGCAGACGACGACCGCGTCGTCGCGCAGGTCGGCATCCGCGTGCCAGGCGTGCAGTTCGCGCATCACCGTACCAACTGACTCCGCCGGCGGCTGCAGCCGTGTGGACCGCATCGCCCGCGCCATCGCCCGCTCGCCGTACGCCCCGCGGTCACCGGGGTCGGCGGCCCACACCCCGTCGCTGACCACGAACAGCCGGTCCCCCGGTTCCAGATCGAACTCCTGGACGTCGTAGCGGGCCTCGGCGAACATGCCCAGCGGCAGCTGCTGCTCGAGGTCGATGGGCGTCACCGTGCCGCCGCGCAGCCGCAGCAGGTGCGGGGAGCCGGCGTCCACCGCCCGCACCCGGCCGGTGACGGTGTCCAGTTCGAGCAGCAGCGTGGCCACGTAGCGGCGGCCGCGGTGCTGGTAGAAGACCGTGTCGGAGGCCAACTCGGCCTGCTCGACGAGGCCGCCCCCGGAACGCCGGGCGTTGCGCAGCGCGTTCACGGTGACGGCGGTCAGCAGCGACGCCGCCAGCCCGATGCCGGTGCCGTTGAGCACCGTCACCGTGAGCCGGTCGTCGTCCACGGACCAGTCGAAGTGGTCCCCGCCGACCGTGTACGCCGGCTCCAGCTGGCCGGCGAGCTCGAACGCCGCGTGGCTCACGCCGCGTCCCGGCAGCAGCTCCCACTGCATCTCCGCGGCCATGCTGAGCCGCTCCCGCCGGCGGATCCGGCGGTACCGGTCGGTCTCCCGGTCCGCCGCGCGCAGCACGACGGACAACTCACCGGCGATGTCCGCGGCCCGCTCGACGACGTCCGGGCCGACCGGGCCGGGCAGCTCGACCAGGAGCACGCCCAGCCGCTCCCCCCACACCGACAGCGGCAGGTAGAGCCGGCACGGACCCTCGTCGTCGGCGTCGGTCACCGGCTGCTGGCTGCTGAAGCAGCGCTGCGCCACGGTGTGGCAGGCGAGGAAGCCGCCGTCGGCGAGATCGGTGTCCAGCACCGGCCAGAGCCCGGTGATCCGGTAGTCGGCGATGAACACGTCCGTCCGGCAGGCGCCGAGCGCGGACCGGATGGCCCGGTCCGCCGCCTCCACCACCCGGTCGGGCGGAGCCGCACGAAGCGCACGCGAGACCTGGCCCGGTGCCTCCAACATGATCACCCTCCGGAAGCTTGCCGTAGGGCAAGCATCATACGGATGCCCCTCCCCCGTCCTCCGGGCGGGCGGGCGTAGGAAGCGCCGTCGCGGCGGGGCGTACGCACGGCGCGGGGCGCCGACGTCGCCTCGGGCGGCGCCGGCGCTGGCCGGGGTGCTGCGGTGGACGGTCGGTCAGGCCGACGAGCGGACGGCGAGCCCGCCGTGGAAGGCGTCCGGCACCTGCGCCGGCGGGCCGTCCGGACGCCACCGGTTGATCGGGACGATGCCGTCCCCGGTGGGCGTCCAGCGGCCCAGCAGCCGGGCGAACGCGGCCGGCGGGCGCATCCGGAACGCCGGCCCCATCAGCGCGAGGGCCTCCGGGAAAGCGGCCAGTTCCTCGGTGTCGAAGTCGACGGCGAGCAGGCTGCCCGGCGCGGTGGCCTCGTAGAGCTCGTCGAGGGTGCGCGCCAACGTCTCGTCGTCCAGGAACGCGGCCAGGCCGAGGAAGACCACGCCGACCGGTCTCCTGCCCCACCCCGGCACGAACCGGTGCAGCTGCGCGCGGTCGACCGTGCCGACGTCGGTGGCGTCGCCGTAGCCGTAGCCGGCCCGGTCGCTGCCGGCCAGCAGGCGCTGGCCGAGGCGGATGGCGACCGGGTCGACGTCGGTGTAGAGCACCGTGGCCTCCGGGGCGACCTCGTGCACGTTGCCCATGGTGGGCACCCCGGCGCCGAAGACGAGGAAGCTGTCCACCCCTTGCGCGACCATCGCCCGGACCGTCCGGCCGAGAAAGGCGCGCAGCTCGCGGAAGACCGGCGCGCACGGCCCGTACGCCTGCTCAAAGGCGTGGGCGGCAGCGACGTCGACCGGGAAGTGGTGCTCCCCGCCGAGCCAGAAATCGATCATTCGCGCGGTGCTCGGCTGGTCCGGCTCAACCATCGACGACGCTCCCTCCCCGGTGGGCGTGGACAGCGTACCCACCGGTCGGGCTGCGCGGTATCGGCCCGCCGACAGGCGGCCGGCCGCGATACTGGCCGGGAACCGGCAGGAGGTGGGCGGTGAACTCGGCGAACGGCGCGGCGGTGGTCGTCGGCGTGGACGGCTCGGAATCGGCGCTGCGCGCCGTGCGGCTCGCCGCCGTCGAGGCGGCCCGCCGACACCGGCCGCTGCGGATCGTGCACGGCTTCATCTGGCCCCTGCTGCACGTGCCGGTCAGCGCGCCCGCCGGCGGCCCACCCGGCGCCGGCCTGCGGCACCAGGCGGAGCAGGTCGTCGCCGCCGCGACGGACGAAGCCGAGGCGACGGTGCCCGGGCTGCGGATCTCCGGCGAGATCATCGACGGCGAGGCCGCCGCGGTGCTGCTCGGCGAGTCGCCGTCCGCCGCGATGATCGTGCTCGGCGACCGGGGGCTCGGCGGCTTCTCCGCCCTGGTGGTCGGGTCCGTCGCGGTGCAGGTCGCCGCGTACGCCGACTGCCCGGTGCTGGTCGCCCGGGGCACCGACCATCCCGGCGGGCCCGTGGTCGTCGGCGTGGACGGCTCCGAGACGGCGCGGCTCGCCGCGGAGTTCGCCATCGAGGAGGCGTCGGTGCGCGGCGCGCCGCTGGTCGCGGTGCACGCCTACCGGCATCCGACCTCCACCGGCCCCGGGGACATGCGACCACTGGTGTACGACGACACCGAGCTGCGCTCCGAGGAGGAGCGGGTGGTCGCCGAGTCGCTGGCCGGGCTGACAAAGCGGTGGCCGGACGTGCCGGTCAGCCGGGAGACCACCCGGGGCCGCCCCACCACCGTGCTCGCCGAGGCGTCCCGGCGGGCCCAGCTGCTGGTGGTCGGCCGGCAGGGGCGCGGCGAGCTGACCGGGCTGCTGCTGGGCTCGGTGAGCCAGTCGCTGCTGCACCACGCCGACTGCCCGGTCGCGGTGATCCGCGCGCCGCGCTGAACCGGTCGCGGGGTTGGTCCCGGCGCAGGCGGGTAGACGACCGCGGTACGCCAACGGCGACGACGACCGGAGGAGGCAGTGATGCCAGGACCACGGCCGGGCAGCAACGCCTACGACAAGCAGCGGGCGCGCATCCGGAACGCGATCGACGATTCGGGACGGCGGGTGCCGGACGACAAGGCCAACGACGTGGCCAACCGGATCCTGCAGTCCGACCGCGGGCAGCGGGGGGTCGTACGCGGCGAGCGGGTCTACGGCCCCAAGGGCGAGCGCGAACCGGGCGACCCGAAGTGAGGGCGACGGGCCTGGCCGACGGGGCGATCGCCGGCGCGGTCGGCAGCACCGCCCTGAACGTGGTCAGCTACCTCGACATGGTGGTCCGCGCGCGGCCGGCGAGCAGCACCCCGGAGCGGAGCGCGGGACGGGTGGCCGAGGTGGCGCACGTGGGTCTGGGGCCCGAGGACCGGGCGGCGAACCGCCGCTCGGGCCTCGGGCCGCTGCTCGGCTACGGAATCGGCGTCGCCGCGGGAGTCGGGTACGCCCTGCTCGCCCGGGGCCGGCGGATGCCACTGCCGCTGGCCGTCGGGGTGCTCGGCGGCGGCGTGATGACGATGTCCGACGGGTCGATGACCCTGCTCGGGGTGACCGATCCGCGCACCTGGCGCCGGTCGGACTGGCTGGCCGACATCGTTCCGCACCTCGCGTACGGCGTGGCGGCCGCAGCCACCTGGAACCGGCTGCGACCGCCCGCCTCGGGCCGGGGCTGTTAGCCCCCGGCGCTCTCGTCGTCGGCGACGGGCTCCGTGGCCGGGCCGTACGGGGACACCTGCCCCCGCGGCACCGGCCGCCCCTCGTCGCCGTGCGACGAGCCGCGGTTGAGCGGGTGCCCGGTCGGGCGCGGGCCCTTGCTGTCCTGGCTGGTGGCGCCCTTGTTGTTGCGGCGGAACTCCTCCTGCTGCGGGTTCACCACGGGTCTCTCCTTCCGGGGTCCGACCGTGTCCGACAACGGTTACCCGCCCGCCCCGGCCGCATACCCGCCCGGGAGCACGCTCGCAGGGGTGGCCGGGCGCAGGGCGGGTACACCCCGAGGATGGGCGACGACCAGAAGGTGGCGCGGGTCCTGCTGGACCGGCGGGGCCGCACGTACGCCGAGGAGGCGGGCATCACGCTCGCCGACCGGCCCGCCCCGCTCTACCAGTTGCTGGTGCTCGCCACGCTGCTGAGTACCCGGATCCGGGCGGGGGTGGCCGTGGCGGCCGCGCGGGAACTCTTCGCCGCCGGCTACCGGACCCCGCAGGCGATGGAGGCGGCGAGCTGGCAGGACCGGGTCGACGCGCTGGGCCGGGGCCACTACCGCCGCTACGACGAACGCACCTCGACGATGCTCGGCACCGGGGCCCGGCTGTGCCTGGACCGCTGGCGGGGCGACCTACGCCGGCTGCACCGCGACGCCGGCGGCGAACCGGCCGGGCTGCGCCGGCTGCTGACGGAGTTCCCCGGCATCGGCCCCACCGGCGCCGACATCTTCCTGCGCGAGGCGCAGGTGGTCTGGCCGGACCTGCGCCCGTTCGCCGACCGGCGGGCCCTGGCCGGCGCGAAACGCCTCGGCCTGCCCGGCTCGGCGGAGCGGCTGGCCGGGCTGGTCGACCCGGCCGACTTCGGCCGGCTCGCCTCGGCGCTGGTCCGGGTGGCCCTCGGCGAGGAGTCCGCCGGCGAGGTCACCCGCGCCGCCGCGTGACGGGGTCTACTTGACCGTCTTGTCGCCCGGCTTCGTCAGGTGCCACACCAGCAGCGCCGCCAGCAGCGCGAGCACGACGAGGCCGCCGGACACGCCTCGGCCGTCCTCCTCGCTGCGGCCGGTGGTACCGAAGTAGATCACCGCGAGCCCGGCCAGCACCGTGACGAACGTCCGCATCCCTCGGTCCTTCACACCCCGGACGGTAGGACCCGACCCGCGCCGGACGCAGCCGTTTCGTCCGTTTCAACCCGGGCGGGTGTCGGGTCGGGGGCCGGTGGGGAAGTCACGCAGCCGGACCCGGCGGATCGTCCGGCCGGACACCTGCACCACCTCGACGGTCAGCCCCGGCAGGTGCACGGTCTCCCCCGGGCCGGTCGGCAGGTGCCCCAGCCCGGCCAGCACCAGGCCGGCCACCGTCGTGTACTCCCGCGACGGCCGGAAGTGCAGGCGCACCCCGACGTCGGCCAGGTCGTGCAGCGGGAAGTCGCCGGGCACCAGCAGCGCACCGTCCGGTTCCCGGGTCACCCCGGTCACGTCCCGGTCGGTCTCGTCGTACAGCTCCCCGACGACCTCGGCCAGCAGGTCCTCCATGGTGATCATGCCGTCGACCCCGCCGTGCTCGTCGACGACGAGAGCGAGCTGCTGGTGGCACAGCCGCAGCTCACGCAGCGCGTCGGAGACGGGCAGGGTGCCGGGCAGCAGCAGCGGCGGACGGGCCCGGTCGGCGACCGTCGCCGCGTCCGCCTCGACGAGTTCGCGGATGTGCACCACGCCCCGCACCTCGTCCAGCCCACCCGGCCCGACGACGGGGGCGCGGGAGCGGCCGGCGGCGGCGAGCCGGCGCAGCCCGTCGGCGGCGGGCAGCGTCGCGGGGAGCACCGTCACGTCCAGCCGGGGCACCAGGATCTCCCGCAGCGTCCGGCCGGCGATGTCGAACGCGCCGGTGAGGATCTCCCGCTGCTGCGCGGACAGGCCCCGCTGGCTGACCAGCATCTCCCGCAGCTCGTCCTCGGTCATCTCCGTCCGGCTGGCGCGCGGGTCCCCGCCGGCGAGCCGCACCACCCCGTTCGTGGCCTTGCTGAGCAGCCAGACCGCCGGCCGCGACAGCCGGGCCAGCAGGTCCAGCGGACCGGCGCTGACCAGTCCCCAGCGCTCCGCACGCTGCATCGCCAGCCGCTTGGGGGCCAGTTCGCCGACGACCAGGGTGACGAACGTCAGCAGCACGGTGACCAGGACGACCGCGACGCCGCGCGCGGCCCCGCCGAGGAAACCCAGCGGCCCGACCAGCGGCTCGGCCAGGGAGACCGCGGCGGCGGCGGAGGCGAGGAACCCGGCGAGGGTGATGCCGAGCTGGATGGTGGCCAGGTACCGGTTGGGGTCGCGCACCAGCCGGGCCAGCCGCTCCCCCGACCCGCTGCGCCGGCCCAGCTGCCGCACCTGCCCCTCGCGCAGCGTCACCAGCGCCATCTCGCTGCCCGACAGGGCCGCGTTGACCAGCACCAGCACCGCCACCAGCGCGAGCTGACCGAGCTGCGCCCCCATGTCAGTCGACCTCCAGGTCGTCGAGGGAGATCTTGTGCGTCATCAGCCACCGGGCCAGCGCCGACATCCCGAACAGCCACAGCGGCGCGGACTCGGTGGTGCCGTTGGTGGCGAAGATCGCGAAGCGCAGGTCCGGCGCCCGGTACGCCTCGATCCGCCATTTGTGCTGCCTGTCCCGCCAGACCGCGGAAGGGTCCATGGCGCCACGCTAGGCGACCACCGGCCCCGCCGGGGCGGCTTCAGGACCGGGCCGTGACCACGACCCGCGCGTCGTCGGGCAGCCGCCGGGTGACGCCGCGACGGTCCAGCAGCTCCAGCAGCGGCACCGCGACCCGGCGGGTGGTGTCCAGCGCCCGCCGGGCGGCGCTGAGCGTGAACGGCTGGGGCAGCCCGGCCAGCACCCGCACGGCGTCGTCGGCCGCGCCGGGCAGCAGCACCACGTTCTCGGCGAGTCGCAGCAGCGCCCCCGCGCGCACGGCCGCGCCGATCTCCCGGGGACCCAGCCCCAGGTCGGCGAGGTGCTCGGCCTCGGGGGCCCGGAACGGGCGGTCGGCGTACTCGGCGCGGACCCGGGCCACGGCCCGGGCCACGGGTTCCGGCAGCGCGTCGGCCGCCGACGCGGTGACCCGGCCGGCGCGCAGCCGCAGCGGCGGCCGGACCAGCGCCTCGACCAGCGCCCGCTCGGGCAGGTCGAGGCGCTGGCGCAGCAGCTCGACCGGCGCGCCCGGCTCCAGCGGGTGCTCCCGGGCGTGCCGGGCGACCTCCTCGACCAGCCGGGCGCCGAGGCCCCGCCAGTGCTCCGGGTCGGCCAGCCAGTCGCCGGCCACCGGCCGGCCGGTGCCCTCGACCCCGGTGCGGAGCAGGTCGGCGGCCCGCGCCAGCCCCCGCCGGCGCAGCTCGCCGGCCAGGTCGGGGCGGCCGTCCACCGTCGCCAGCACGACCGCGCGGGCGGCCGCCGCGCCCCGACGAGTCAGCGGCGGCGGCGCCACGTCCAGCACGGTCACCCCGCCCGCGACGTGGTGCCGGCCCGGGTCGCGCAGCAGCGCCCGGTCGCCGACCAGCAGCGGCAGCGGCCGGGCCAGCCGCAGCCGGGCGGTGTCCGGGCCGAGGGGCCGGACCCGGGCCGGCACCGCCGCCGAGCCGATGTGCAGGGTCAGGGTGGCCGGTAGTTGCGCCGTCGGGTCGCCGGCCAGCCGGACGTCCAGCAGGTCCGTGCGGTGGAAGCGGCCGGGGGTGAGCAGCGCGTCGCCACGCCCGAGGCGGTCCCGGGGCGTGCCGCGCAGGTTCACCGCCACCCGGGCGACCGGAGCAACCTCGGGCCGGGCCACGCCGAGGGAGTGCAGGCCGCGTACCCGCACCGCCTCCGCGCCGCCGGCGAGCTCCAACTCGTCGCCCACGCGCAGCCGACCGGCGCCGAGGGTGCCGGTCACCACGGTGCCGGCGCCCCGGACGGTGAAGGCGCGGTCCACCCACAGCCGCACCGGGGCGTCGGTGCGCGGGGCGGGCAGCCGGGCGGCGAGCCGATCCAACGCCGCGCGCAGCTGCGGCAGGCCGGCGCCGGTCACCGCGCTGACCGCGACCGCGTCGACCGCGCCGAGGGAGGTGGCGGCCAGCTCCGCCCGGGCCCGGGCCGTCGCCGGGCCCGGATCGGCCAGGTCCGCGCGGGTCACCACCAGCAGGCCGTACGCCACCCCGAGCGCGTCCAGTGCCGCCAGGTGCTCGGCCGACTGCGGCATCCAGCCCTCGTCGGCGGCCACCACGACCAGCGCGGCGGGCACCGGGCCGACGCCGGCGAGCATGTTCGGCACGAACCGCTCGTGCCCCGGCACGTCGACGAACGCGACCGTCGCGCCGGAGGGCAGCGTGGTCCAGGCGAAGCCGAGGTCGATGGTCATGCCCCGGCGGCGTTCCTCGGCCCACCGGTCGGGTTCCATCCCGGTCAACGCCCGGACCAGGGTCGACTTGCCGTGGTCGACGTGCCCGGCGGTGGCCACCACCAACACGCCTCAGCCCTCCCCGGACACGCGCAGCACGGCGGCGTGGACCGCCGCGTCGGCGTCGGCGGGTACGCAGCGCAGGTCCAGCAGCAGCCGCCCGCGCACCACCCGGCCCAGCACCGGCGGCTCTCCGACGCGCAGCGGCTGCGCGTACCGCTCGGGCAGGCTGAGCGCCCACGAGGCCAGCTCGACGCCGGGCGCGCCACCGCCGCCGACGACCGCCCCGGCGGGCACCACCTCCGCCTCGCACCCGTCGGCGGCGAGCGCGTCGCGCAGCCGCTCGGTGCGCGCGCGCAGCGCGCCCGCGTCGGCGTGCAGCGCGGCCCGGGTGGGGGTGGCCGGGTCACCGAGGGTGGCGGCGAGCGCGGCGAGGGTCAGCTTGTCCACCCGCAACGCCCGGGCGAGGGGATGCCGGCGCAGCCGTTCGACCAGGTCGGCGGCGCCGAGCAGCAGCCCGGCCTGCGGGCCGCCGAGCAGCTTGTCGCCGCTGGCGGTGACCAGCGCCGCCCCGGCCCGCAGGGTGCTGGCGGCGTCCGGCTCGGCGGGCAGCAGCGCATCGGGCGCGAGCAGCCCCGAGCCGATGTCGGCGACGACGGGGACGCCGAGGGTGGCCAGCCGCCGCACCGGCACGGCGGAGGTGAAGCCGGTGACCTGGAAGTTCGACGGGTGCACCTTGAGCACGAACCCGGTGCGGGCACCGATCGCGGCGGCGTAGTCGTCGAGCGTGGTGCGGTTGGTGGTGCCGACCTCGCGCAGCCGGGCGCCGGTGCTCTCCAGCAGGTCGGGCAGGCGGAATCCGTCACCGATCTCCACCAGCTCGCCCCGGCTGACCACGATCTCTGCGTCGGCGGCCAGCGCGGTGGCGGCGAGCACCAGCGCGGCGGCGCCGTTGTTGACCACGTGCACCGCGCCCGCGTCGGGCACCGCGGCCGCGAGGGCGTCGAGGGCGTCGCGTCCGCGCCGGGCCCGCCGCCCGGTGCGCAGGTCCAGCTCGACGTCGGTGTGCCCGGTGGCGGCGACGACCGCCGCGACGGCGGCGGGCGACAGCGCGGCCCGACCCAGGTTGGTGTGCAGCACCACCCCGGTGGCGTTGAGCACCGCCTGGGGCGCCGACGCGGGCAGGGCGGCCAGCGCGGCGTCGCGTACCGCCTCGGGGGCGATCTCGCCCCGGCGGGCGCGCTCCTGGGCGCCGTGGACGGCGACCTTGACCCGCTCCCGGCCCAGGGTGGCCGCCGCGGCGGCCAGCCGGGGGTCGGCGAGCAGCGCGTCGGTGCGCGGCACCCGCCGGCGCGGATCGGCCGCGACGTCCCCCATGGCCCCCTCTTCCACAGCTTGGCGGAGACGGACGGGAATCGAACCCGCCTGGCCCGGATCCCGGACCACACCGGTTTTGAAGACCGGGAGGGGCACCAGCCGCCTGAACGCCTCCACGCAGCAGTGAACCACAGGCCCGACGGGCGTGCGCGGGAGGCGTCAGGCCCCGGCGGCGCGCCGCCGCTCGAGGCGCTCGCGCTGCGGCACCACCGTGTACTTCGGATCCTTCGCCGAGGCGACGCCGCCCTCGAAGATGCCGAACCGGGTCGCCACCGAGGCGCCCAGCAGGGCCGCCCCGGACAGCGCGGAGAGCGCCCGGCTGCGCCGGCCCAGCAGCGCGCCGGCCACCCCGACCACGGTCAGGGCCCGCCCGGCGCGCAGCAGCCGACCGGCCCGCCCGGTGCGGTAGGGCTCGCTGAGCAGCCCGAGGCGGGTCTCCACGCGGTGTGCGCCGTACAGCTCCAGGGCCGCGCCCGCCACCGCCATCCGGCGGGCGGGCCCGGCCTGTGCGGTGGGCGCGGCGATCAGCCCCACGCCCGCGCCACTGGCCAGGGCGCTGCCCGCGAAGATGACCGGCAGTTCCGGGTACGCCTCGTGCCAGGACGGCACGGCCGTGTCGGCCAGCAGCACCCCGGTGTACGTGGCCAGCGCCGGCGCGGTCGCCGCGGCGGCCAGCCCGGCGGCGTGCCCGACCGGCGGCAGCACCCGGCGGACGAGCCCCGGCAGGCCCCGCTCGGGCAGCCACGGCGCGCCCTCGGCCACCGCCGCGATCCCGGCGGCCGGGCCGAAGGCACTGAGGATCCAGGTGCCCACGGACATGGGCGAGGTGGGCTTGGCCACCCGCAGCATGTGGTGGAACCGGGCGGGCCGCCCCAGGTCCCTGATGAGGAAGACGGTGCTGGCGGTGACCGCCGCCAGCGAGGCGACCCGGCCGGCGTGGCGCAGCGCGGGCCGGCCGGTGAGCTGCCCGCCCGCCGCGAGCAGCGACGAACCGGCAGCCAGCCCGCCGGTGAACAGGTACGCGGCGATGTCCCACTTCCAGACCGGCGCCTTGAGGATCGGCCGGCCGTAGTAGGAGGTGAACTCGGCCTCCGGGACGGCCAGCTCCTCGCCGCCGCGCCGGCCGCCGCCCCGCCGTCGGACCTCGCCGGGTGCGCGGGTCGACGCCGGCGCGAGCCCGGCCGCCGCGCCGGACCCGCCGGGTGGCAACCCCGGCGAGCCGGCAGCGATCTCGCCGGCGCCGGCCGGCCCGCCAGGGACGGCGGCGTCGAGGCGATCGCGGAAGCGGCGGAACAGGTCGCCCACCGGGCGGTCCGGACTCACCGGATCACCGCCAGGATGCCCCGTCCTTCAAAGCGGAAAGGAATGGCGGACGCGTTGTCAACCATGATTGTCCTTTCTGGTATGACTGGTCCTGTGTCGGACGGCGTACAGGTGTCGGGCATACCCGACCCCGGAGCAGGCGGCGGTGCTGAACCGCACGTTCGGGTGTGTACGTGTCGTCTGGAATCGCACTCTCGCCGCCCGTCACGCCCGCTGCCACACCGAACGGAGATCCACCTCCTATGCGGAGACGGATCGGGCGCTGACCGGGATGAAGAAGCAGCCCGACCTGGCGTTTCTGGGTGAGGTGTCGTCGGTGCCGTTGCAGCAGACCCTGCGGCACCAGCACACCGCCATGACCGCTTTCTTTCAGAAGCGGGCTCAGTATCCGCGGTACAAGTCCCGGCACGGCCGCCAGTCGGCCTCCTACACCAGGTCGGCGTTCCGGTTGCGCGGCGGGAACCTGTCGTTGGGGAAGACACCGGGTGTGCTGCGGTTCGTGTGGTCGTGGCCAGGCGTGGATGTGACCGGGTTGGATCCGACGATGGTGACGGTGTCGCGTGACCCTGACGGCCGCTGGTTCGTGACCCTCGCCGTCGACGTCGACGCACCCGCCGCACCCCAACCAACGGGCGAGGTGGTCGGCGTGGACCTCGGCCTGACCGACTTCGCGGTGCTGTCCACCGGCGAGCGCACCCCCCACCCGAGGCACATGGAGCGCCGGGAGCGCCGGTTGAAGCGCTACCAGCGGATGATGGCCCGCCGACAGAAGGGCTCGGCCAACCGCGCCAAAGCCAAACGGAAGGTCGCACGGGCGCATTCGCGGGTACGCGACGCCCGCCGGGACTTCCTGCA
This sequence comes from Micromonospora sp. NPDC023633, assembly GCF_040640035.1. Classification (NCBI taxonomy): domain Bacteria; kingdom Bacillati; phylum Actinomycetota; class Actinomycetes; order Micromonosporales; family Micromonosporaceae; genus Micromonospora; species Micromonospora sp. NPDC023633. Next base: position 27,673 of record NZ_JBFABB010000040.1, read on the forward strand.
CCAGCAGTCCACCATCCTGGTGCGCCGGTTCGCCGCCATCGCCGTGGAGGACCTGGCGGTGGCAAACCTGGTCCGCAACCGCTGCCTGGCCAGATCCATCTTCCGTAGCGGCTGGGCCGAGTTCCGTACCCTGCTTGCCTACAAGGCGCACCGTGACGGCCGTACCCTCGCGGTGGTGGACCGCTGGTACCCGTCGTCGAAGACGTGTTCGGCGTGCGGGCACCTGCTCGCCCAGCTTTGCCTCGGCACACGCTATTGGGTGTGTCCGGGTTGCGGCACCCGGCATGACCGGGACGTCAACGCCGCCAAGAACATCGCCGTCGCGGCCGGGCTGGTCGAGACGCAAAACGCCTGCGGAGCGGACGTCAGACACGAAGGACCTCCTTCCGTGCGGTCTGCGGTAAACCAGGAACCCCCATCCGTGAGGGTGGGAATCCCCCGCCTCTAGGCGGGGGAGGATGTCAAGAGGAACCTCCCACGAACGCGGCCACGGCCGCCGCCGCCATCGCCAGCGCGGCCAGGCCAGCCCGCTTCCACATCTTCGGCAGGTCCCGGGTGGTGACCACCGGGTCCGGCGGCAGCCCGTACACCTCCGGCTCGTCGAGCAGCAGGAAGAACGCGCCGTCGCCGCCGACCCCGTCGCCCGGGTCGTGTCCGTAGAGCCGCGCCTCGGGTACGCCCCGCTCGTGCAGCGTCGCCACCCGGGCCGCGGCCCGCTCCCGCAACTCGTCGAGGGGGCCGTACTGGATGGACTCGGTGGGGCAGGCCTGCGCGCAGGCGGGGGTCCGCCCGGCGCCGATCCGGTCGTAGCACAGCGTGCACTTCCACGCCCGGCCGTCGCCCTCGCGCTGGTCGATGACGCCGTAGGGGCAGGCGGAGATGCAGTAGCCGCAGCCGTTGCAGATGTCCTCCTGCACCACGACCGTGCCGAACTCGGTGCGGAACAGCGAGCCGGTGGGGCAGACGTCGAGGCAGGCCGCGTGGGTGCAGTGCTTGCAGACGTCGGACATCATCAGCCAGCGGAAGTCGGTGCGCCCCTCCGCGCCCCCGGCGCGCCCCGGCGGCTGCGCCCCGGGCATCCCCAGGAACTCCGGCCCGGCGGTTCCGCCGGCCGTTGCCATGTCGGGGCCGTCGCTCGTGCCGGTGCTGGTCGCGCCGCCTGGGCCGGTGCCGGCGGCCATCCGCGCGGCCGCGTCCGCCGCGCCCGGCGGCACCCCCGGCTCGGTGCCGGTCCGGTTGTCGACGCTGGCGGCCACGGCCGCCGAGGAGGCGCTGACCGACGCGCCCGAAGGCGTGCCGGCGAACGGAGGGCTGCGGTGCCCGGCCGGGCGGGGCTGCTCGACGAACGCCACGTGCCGCCACGAGTTCGCGGTCAGCGCGCCGGTGTTGTCGTACGACATGCCGAGCAGGTCCAGCCCCGAGCCGGGGACGTCGTTCCACTCCTTGCAGGCCACCTCGCACGCCTTGCAGCCGATGCAGACGCTGGTGTCGGTGAAGAAGCCCATCCGGGGCGGGGCGTCGGTCCAGCCGGCCTCCGGGGCGGGATCCAGTGAACCGGAAAGGCTGTGCGGGTCAGGAAGCATCGCGGCCCTCCCCGGCCCCGTCGGCGGCGGGCGACGGCGGGAGCGCCCCCGGGGTGAGCGTCGGGGCCGGGTGGCCGGGGACGATGCCCGCCCGCCGCTGGTAGTCCGCCACCAGGTCCAGCAGGGCCGGGCCGGTGGGCCGCCGACCGGGCCGCACGTCACAGGTACCGATCTTGCTCTCCTGGATCAGCACGTTCGGGTCCAGGGTGATCCCGAACAGGTCGTTGGCCGAGTCGCCGGTCACCAGCCCCTCGAACCCGAAGTGGTACGGCAGCCACACCTGGTGGATCACCCGCCCGTCCACGCGCAGCGGGCTGAGCCGGTCGGTGACCAGCACCTTCGCCTCGATCACCGCCCGCCCGCTGACCAGGTGCGCCCAGCCCAGGTGCGCCAGGCCCACCTCCGCGGCCAGCTCCGGGGACACCTCGACGAACATCTCCGGTTGCAGCTCCGCCAGGGGCCGTACGGTTCGGCTCATCCCGCCCGCCGTGTGGTGCTCGGTGAGCCGGCTGACCGTGAACACGTACGGGAAGACTTGGCTGTGCTCCTGCGGCGGGCTCGGGTTCACCGAGTTCACCGGGTGCGCGTACACCTTGCGGGTGGGGTTGGCCTGCTGCCGGTAGAACGGGTTGCGCACCGGCGACTCGGCCGGCTCGTAGTGCGTCGGCAGCGGGCCGTCGAGCACGCCGCTCGGCGCGTACAGCCAGCCCTTGCCGTCGCCCTGCATGACGAACGGGTCGTCGCCGGCGATCCCCTCGGTGCCGGACGCGCCCTTTGGCGGCCGGTACGTCGGCGGCTTGGTCCGCTCGAAGTCCGGCACGTCGTAGCCGGTCCACTCCCCCGCGTCCGGGTCCCACCAGACGTAGCGCTTCCGCTCGCTCCACGGCCGGCCCTGCGGGTCCGCCGAGGCGCGGTTGTAGAGGGTGCGCCGGTTCGCCGGCCACGCCCAGCCCCACTCGGCGGCCACCCAGTCCTGCTCGTGGCGGGATTTGCGCCGCGCCGCCTGGTTGACGCCGTCGGCGTACACCCCGGAGTAGATCCAGCAGCCGACGGCGGTGGAACCGTCGTCGCGGGCCTCGGCGAACGCGGACAGCGGGCGACCGGTCGCCACCTCGTACCCGTTGATCTCGCGCAGCACCGCCTCGGCGATCGGCTCGGCGTGCCGGCCGTGCGTGGGGTAGTCCCAGGCCAGGTCGAGCAGCGCCCGGTCGCGCGGCAGGTCGGAGCCGGCCAGCTTCTCCCGCAGCCGTCGCCCGAGGTGGTAGAAGAACCACAGCTCGGAGCGGGCGTCGCCCGGCGGGTCGACGGCCTTCTCCCGCCACTGCAGCAGCCGCTGCGTCTGGGTGAAGGTGCCCTCCTTCTCCACGTGCGAGGCGGCCGGCAGGAAGAACACCTCCGTCCTGCACTGCTCCGGCACGATCTCGCCGGTGGCGACCTCCGGGCTGTTCCGCCAGAACGTGGCGCTCTCGATCATGAACAGGTCGCGGACCACCAGCCAGTCCAGGTTGGCCATGCCGAGGCGCTGCGCCCGGCCGTGCGCCGACCCCACCGCCGGGTTCTGGCCCAGCAGGAAGTAGCCCCGCACCTTCCCGTCGATCATGTTCAGCACCTGCTGGTACGTGCCGTGGTCGCCGGTCATCCGGGGCATGTACCCGTAGCAGAAGTCGTTCTCGGGCGTCGCCGCGTCTCCCCAGTACGCCTTGAGCAGGCTCGCCGCGTAGGCGCGGGCGTTGCCCCAGAAGCCCTTCTGACCCGGGTGGCGGATGCTGTCCACCCACGCGTCGAAGGTGGGGTGGTCGGCGTGGTGCGGCATCGGCAGGTAGCCGGGGAGCAGGTTGAACAGCGTCGGGATGTCGGTGGAGCCCTGGATGCTGGCGTGCCCGCGCAGGGCCAGGATGCCCCCGCCCGGGCGGCCCATGTTGCCCAGCAGCAACTGGATGATCGCGCCGGTGCGGATGTACTGCACGCCCACGCTGTGCTGCGTCCAGCCCACGGAGTAGATCAGCACACCGGTGCGCTCCCGGCCCGAGTTCGCCGTCCAGGCCTGGGCCAGCTCCAGGAACTTCTCCCGCGGGATGCCGCAGACCCGCTCCACCATCTCCGGGGTGTAGCGGGCGAAGTGCCGCTTCAGGATCTGGTAGACGCAGCGCGGGTGCTGCAACGTCTCGTCCCGCTCGGTCTGGCCGCCCACCTGCGCGCCGTGCGACTCGTGGCGCAGCCCGGCGGCGGTGTCCCGCTCCTTCGCGGTGTGCCCGCTGCCCGAATCCGACTCGTGGCCCGCGTACTGCCAGGAGTCCTGGACGTAGCTGCCCGTCTCGGGGTCGAACCCGGAGAAGAAGCCGTCGCCGTCCTCGGTGTCGACGAACCGCTCGCTGACGATCGTCGCGGCGTTCGTGTAGGCCAGCACGTACTCCCGGAAGTCCAGCTCGTTCTCCAGGATGTACCGCACCACGCCACCCAGCAGCGCGATGTCGGAGCCCGCCCGGATCGGCAGGTAGGCGTCGGCCAGCGCGCTGGTGCGGGTGAACCGCGGATCGACGTGGAACACCTTGGCGCCGCGCCGCTTGGCCTCCATCACCCACTGGAAGCCCACCGGGTGGGCCTCGGCCATGTTCGAGCCCTGGATGACGATGACGTCAGCGTTGGCGACGTCCTGCTGGAAGTCCGTCGCGCCACCGCGACCGAAGCTGGCCCCCAGACCGGGGACGGTGGCGGAGTGTCAAATACGCGCCTGGTTCTCGATCTGGAGCGCCCCCATCGCCGTGAACAGCTTCTTGATGAGGTAGTTCTCCTCGTTGTCCAGCGTCGCCCCGCCCAGGCTGGAGATGCCCAGCGTGCGGTTGAGCGGCCGGCCCTGCGCGTCGACGTCCTCCCAGGTCTCCGCGCGGGCGGCGAGGATCCGGTCGGCGATCATGTCGAGCGCGACGTCGAGCTCCAGATCCTCCCACTCGGTGGCGTAGGGCCGCCGGTAGCGGACCTTCGTCTGCCGCAGAGGGCTGGTGACGAGACTCTTGCTGGCCGACCCCTTGGGGCACAGCCGGCCCCGGGAGATCGGGCTGTCCGGGTCGCCCTCGATCTGGGTGACCTCGTTGTCCTTGACGAAGACACGCTGGCCGCAGCCGACCGCGCAGTAGGGGCAGACCGAGCGGGCCACGCTGTCGGCGGTCTCGGTGCGGGCGGTCAGCTCCGCCGACCGTCCGGACTGCGCCGCGGCGCCCCGGCCCAGCGGGTCGGTGCCGGTGAGTTGCCGGTAGACCGGCCAGCCCTGGATGAAGGTCCGCAGGCCCACGCGACACCCCCTCTCCCGGCCCGTCCGACGTCGCCAACATGAACATAGGCCAGGCCGCGCGGGACCGCGACCCGTGCCGCCCGATAACCACCCCGACGGTCGCCGCCCGCACTCCGCCGATGGACGGGTTGGGCGAGGCCACCCTGCGCGGCATGGGCAGGGGCGCGGCGCGGCGTCGCCCATCGCGTACGCGACGACAGCGGCCGGAACCCGCCCCCACGTTGGCCGAGGCCGGCGCCTCCTTGTCGCGGCGCCCGCGCCGGCGGGGTCGCCCCGCTCCGGCAGTGGCCGGCTCGCCGCTGAGTCGGAGCGGCTTCCTGGCCGAGGCGGCGCGGGGCTCTGGCCGAGTCGTCCGGGCGGCGGCGAGTGGTGCGGGGGCCGGCCGCCCCGGGTGCGGGCGCGACGACGAGACAGCGCCGCCCCCGGGCCCGGAGGCTCGGAGGCGGCGCTGGTGTCGGTGTGCAGGTCGCCTCTCGGCGAGTGGCGCGACGCGGCTCCAGCCGAACGGTATTCCGCGAAGGCAATTTAGGTGAGGCCCGGGGACACTGGACACACCGACACCTCATTCAACCAGCCGACGGGCCGCGATGTTCCATCGGTGGTGGATGTGCCGCTGGCCGGCACCCCGGGTTCGGGTGCCGGCCAGCGATCCCCCTTTGTGGTGGAAAGTCTGTGGTAGTCGGGTCAGTTGTTCCAGTGCTCGGCGACGAGGTCGGCGGCCTGCTGCTCCCACTGGGCGTAGTGGTCGGGGTACGCCGAGACCTGCACGGTCTGGGCGGCCTCGGTCAGCGGCATGTCCTGCCACCCGTCGACCTGCTTGAGGGCCTTGAGGAACGCCGTGGTCGAGTACTCGGGGTCGGTGATCTGCTCGACCGTGCCCCAACCCGAGGTCGGACGCTGCTGGAACAGGCCCTGCGAGTCGTGGTCGTTGCGCTCACCCAGGTGACCCAGGTTCTCCAACTTCGACTCCTGCAACGCGGTCGCGATCGAGACGACGGCGGCCCGCTCGTCCATGCCGGCCTTCTTCGTCGCCGCGATGATCGCCTTGACGTTGCCGACCTGCTCATCGGACAGCTCGATACGCGACTGCGCGCCCTGCACACCATGCGGCACCAGCTTGCCCATGTCCGGCTTGTCGGCCCGCACCGCGACGGCGACAGCAGTGGTGTCCACGGTCGGGGCGCTGGTGTGGGTGGTGTCGGTCATCGGGCCGGCGGCCACACCACCGGCGAACGCCAGACCGGCGATACCGAGCACGCTGTTACGAATGATCGTGTTCATCAAGATGCTCCATTCGGGGGTGGCACCCGCACCGAGGGGGATCGGCCACGCGGATGCAAGCACCGTCCGGCGCCCAAGGAACTCGGGGGATCTCCAGCGAAACTGGAGGGATCTCCGGCGTCGTACCGGAGGAAGCTCAGATCGGCCGTACCGGCCGGCTGCCCAAAGCCGTCGAGGCCGGGCACCGGGGCTGTCGCGTGGGGGCGGGGGTAGCCCTCACGTCGGTCGCGACCATGTGTAACCACGGGCGACCCGCCATCATTCCGGGGGCCGGGGCCCGCCAGCTTGTCGAGCGGCGTGGCCTTGCTCGGTCGTACGCAGGGTGTAACGACCCCGCCCCGGCCACGATTCCGCCCCCACGATGCCCCCGATCACACCCCCGAGCCGGACACCTCGCCTCACCCGGAACGGGACGATCGACGCGCCGGATCAGCTTGCACGTCCGGGATCTCGGTAGGTAACGCCCTCAGAGGGCCCGGCGACGGGCGGGCAACCCCTTACGTCGCGCAATCACCCACGTGCGCGCCACCACCCCGAACCGCACCCGGGAAGAGGACAGGAGTGACCGTCGACACATAAGATACGAACCCGTTCCGTATCGATAACCGGCCGCCTACTCTGACACCCTGAATTACGAGTCTGACCCGTATCGAAACGGGGCCGGGGGGAGAACACGAAGATGCCACCGCACGAGAACACGGGACACCCGAGAAGGTGGGCGATCCTCGGGGTGCTGGTGATCAGCCTCCTCGTGGTCGTCCTGGACAACACGATCCTCAACGTCGCGCTGCGCACGCTCGCCGACCCGGTGCACGGCCTCGGCGCGAGTCAGGGCGAGCTGGAGTGGTCGATCAACTCCTACACGCTGGTCTTCGCCGGCCTGCTGTTCACCTTCGGCGTGCTCGGCGACCGGGCCGGGCGCAAGCGCTTCCTGCTGATCGGCCTGGTGCTCTTCGGGCTGGCGTCGCTGCTGTCGGCGTACGCGCAGAGCCCCGCGCAGCTCGTCGCGGCCCGCGCGCTGATGGGCGTCGGCGGCGCGGCCATCATGCCGGTGACGCTCTCGATCATCTCCAACGTCTTCGACCCCCGCGAGCGGGGTCGGGCGATCGGCGTCTGGGCCAGCGCGGTCGGCCTGGCCGTGGCCATCGGCCCGATCCTCGGCGGCGCGCTGCTGGAGCACTACTGGTGGGGCTCGGTCTTCCTGATCAACGTGCCGGTGGTGGCGCTGGGCGTGGTGCTGGTGGCGTTGCTCGTGCCGGAGTCGCGGGACCCGGAGCCGGGTCGCGTCGACGTCGTCGGCGTGCTGCTGTCGGTGGTCGGGCTCGTCGCGTTGACGTACGGCATCATCGACGGCGGCGAGCACGGCTTCGGCCGCCCGCTGGTCTGGGCCGCGATCCTCGGCGGCCTGGCGGTGCTGGCCTGGTTCGTCGCGTACGAGCGGCGCAGCGACCATCCGTCGCTGGACGTGCGGCTGTTCCGGGTGCCCCGCTTCGCCGCCCCGGTGGCCATCGTCGGGCTCGTCTTCTTCGCCGCGATGGGCGTGATGTTCTTCAGTTCGTTCTACCTGCAACTGGTGCGCGGCTTCAGCCCGCTGGAGACCGGCCTGCTCTACCTGCCCTTCGCCGCGGCCCAGCTCGTCTTCGCCCCGAGCAGCGCGGCGATGGTTCGCCGGTACGGCGGCAGGGCGGTCGCGGCGGTCGGGCTGGCGCTGACCGTGGTCGCGCTCGGCGCGTTCGCCTTCGTCGACGCGACCACCCCGATCTGGGTGGTGCTGGTCGTCTTCTTCCTCCAGGGCACCGGGATGGCCAACATCATGCCCCCGGCCACGGAGTCCATCATGTCGGCGCTGCCCCGGGAGAAGGCCGGCGTCGGCTCGGCGGTCAGCAACACGGTCCGGCAGGTGGCCGGCGCGCTCGGGGTGGCGGTGCTCGGGTCGGTGCTCTCCGCGGTCTACCGCGCCGACGTCGACCCCGCCCTGCGGGACCTGCCCGCCGGGGCGCGCGAGGTGGCCGGCGAGTCCATCTCCGGCGCGTACGCCGCGGCGGGTCAGCTCGGGCCGGCGGCGCCGCAGCTGATCGCGGTCGCCGACGACGCCTTCCTGGCCGCGATGCACTGGGCGGCGGGCCTCGCCGCCGCGATCGCCGCGCTCGGCGTCCTCGTGGTGCTGCGCTGGATGCCCGGCCGGCCCGCCGCCCCGGCGGGGGAGCCGGCGCCGGCGGGGGAACCCGAGTTGGCCGGGACCGCCTAGCTTCGGGAACAATGTCCGACATGACTTCCACCGCCGACGCTCCTCGGCCGCCCGGGCGGCCGAGGAGCGTCCGCGCGGACGAGGCGATCGTCGAGGCCACCCTCGACCTGCTCGCCGACGGCAGCACGATCGAGGCGATCTCGATCGAGGCGATCGCCGCCCGCGCCGGGGTCGGCAAGGCCACCATCTACCGCCGCTGGCCCGGCAAGGACGCGCTGCTGCGGGACGCCCTGCGCACGCTCAAGGGCACCCCGCCCGAGCCCGCCGGCCACTCGGTCCGCGACGACCTGATCCTGCTGGTCGGCGCGGTCGGTCACCACATCGACCCGCGGGCGGCGCGGATCATGCCCTGCCTGGTGCCGGAGGTCAACCGCAGCCCCGAGCAGTACCAGCTCTACCAGAACATCATCGAGCCCCGGCGGGAGATGATGCGCGAGGTGCTGCGGCGCGGGATGCGCTCCGGCGAGCTCCGCGCGGATCTCGACGTCGAGGTGGTCATGGCGATGCTGACCGGCCCGATGCTGGTGCAACGCGTCATGCGCTGGCACCCCGACCTCGACGAGACCACGCTGCCGCAGCGCATCGTCGACGGCGTGCTGGACGGCATCCGCGCCCGCTGACCGCCCCGCCGCGCGACGGCGGGCGGTCAGGCGGCCGGCGTACGCAGGCGGTGCAGGCGCAGGGCCAACTGCACCTCCAGCGCCCGCTCCGGCTTCTGCCAGTCCGCGCCGAGCAGCTGCCCGACCCGCTCCAGCCGCTGGGTGACCGTGTTGACGTGCACGTGCAGCAGCTCGGCGGCCCGGGCCAGGCTGCCGCCCACCCCGAAGTACGCCTCCAGGGTCTTCACCAGCGCGGTGCCCCGCCGGGCGTCGTAGTCGACGACCGGCCCGACGGTGGCGGTCAGGAACCGGTTCACGTCCTTGTCGCCCCCGTCGCCCACCGCACCCAACAGCAGCCCGACGAAGCCCAGCTCGGCCGTGCTCGCCCCCTGCCCCGAGCGGCCCAGCGCACCGAGCGCGGTGAGGCACCGCTCCGCCTCGGCGAACGTCACGGCCAGCGACGCCGGCCCCGTCGACGGGCCGCTCGCCCCGGCGGTCACCGGCCGGCCGGTCACCCGGGACAGGTCCCGGGCCACCGCCCGGGCGCTGCCGCCCGCGTCCCGGCCCGGCAGCATCAGCACCACCCGCCCGTCGCGGGCCGCCGCCAGCCCGCCCCGGGTCGAGGCGTACGTGGTGGCCCAGGAGAGCACCCGCTGCCGGGCCGAGCCGGTCGCGGCGATCGCGTCGTCGCCGACCGCGACCAGCACGTGCGGGGCGTCCAGGTCCACGCCGAGCCGGCGGGCCCGGCTGCGCAGCGCGTCCGTGTCCCGCAGCGGCCGGGCGATGAGGTCGTCGAGCAGCTCGCCCCGGACCCGCCCCTCCGCCTCGGCGACGGTACGCCGGAACAGCAGCAGCAGCGCCGTCACCAGCGACGCCCGCTCCAGGATCCGCTGGTCGGCGTCGACCAGCTCGTCGTCGGGGCGCAGCACCAGCGCGCCCATGTTCTCCGCCCCGGCCACCACCGCGGCGTACCAGAGCCGGCCCCGGCGCACGCTGCGGCCCTCCGTACGCGAGGCGGCCACCGCCTCCACCATGTCCGCCCGGTCCGGCTCCTCGATCTCGCCGACCCGGGCCAGCAGCCGGCCCTCCGCGTCGAGCGCCAGCAGCGCCCCGCCCAGCACGTCCGTGACCGCCGCGGCGACGTCCTCCACTCCGCCGCCGCGCAGCACCAGCGCCGTCATCCGGTCGTGTGCCGCCGCGGCCCGCTCCACGGAGCTGCTGTGCGCGCGGATGGTGGTGTTCGCGAACGACAGCTCCTCCAGCGCCGCCCGCGTCTCCGCGAGCAGCCGCGCGGTGTCGATCGCCACCGCCGCGTGCGCGGCGAGGGAGACCAGCAGCGCCACCTCCTCCCGGACGAACGGCCGGGCCGAGCGGTTGGCCGCGTAGAGCACCCCGATCGAGGTGGAGCCGAGCCGCAGCGGCACCCCGAGAATGGCCACCAGGCCCTCCTCGCCCACGCCGGCGTCGATCTCGCCGGTGTGGTGGAAGCGGTCGTCATCGGGGTAGTTCGCGGTGACGTACGGGGCGCCGGACTGGGCCACCAGGCCGCCGAGGCCGGCGCCCATCGGCAGCCGCAGCTGCTGGAAGCGGGCGGAGACCGACCCGTCGGTGACCCGCATGTACGTGTCGCCGCGCTCGTCGTCGTCGAGGGTCATGTAGGCGACGTCCGCGCCGAGCAGGTTGCGCGCCCGGTGCACGATCGCGCGCAGCACGTCGTCCAGGTCGCGCAGCCCGGCCAGGTCGCTGACCGTGTCGTACAGCCCGGAGAGCTCGACCTCCCGGCGGCGGCGGCGTTCCAGCAGCGCGCGGACCCGCAGCGCCACCGTCTTGGCCTGCTCCAGCTCGGCGAGCCGCTCGGGTGGCAGCCCGGCGGCGCGCGCGGCGACGAGCGGCCCCTCGAACTCCACCGCGGCGGCCTCGCGGGCGAGCAGCTCCAGGAACTCCACCGGTGACGACATGACCGACATTGTGCGGCTTGCCACTAGTTCGCCGTCCAGCCCCCGTCGAGCGCGATGGACGCGCCCGTGATGAACGCCGCCGGCGGGGAGCAGAGGTAGGCGACGAGTTCGGACACCTCCTCCGGCTCGATCAGCCGCTTGATCGCCGCCCGCGCCAGCATGATCTTCTCGACCACCTCGCTCTCGGGGATGCCGTGGCTGGCGGCCTGGTCGGCGATCTGGCTCTCCACCAGCGCCGTGCGCACGTACGCCGGGTTGATGCAGTTGGCGGTGACGCCGTGCGCGGCGCCCTCCAGCGCGACCACCTTCGACAGCCCCTCCAGCGCGTGCTTGGCGGAGACGTACGCCGACTTGTACGGCGAGGCGCGCAGCCCGTGCACCGAGGAGATGTTCACGATCCGCCCCCAGCCCCTGGCGTACATGTGCGGCAGCGCCCGGCGGATGATCAGGAACGGCGCCTCCACCATCACCCGGTGCAGGTGGGCGAAGCGCTCCGCGGAGAACTCCTGCACCGGCGCCACGTGCTGGAGGCCGGCGTTGTTCACCACGATGTCCACGTCGGCGTCGAGCCGGCCCACCGCGTCCGGGTCGGCCAGGTCCACGCCCTCGGCCCGTCCGCCGGCCTCGGCCGCCACCGCCTTGGCCGCCTCGATGTTGCGGTCCACCACCAGGACCTCGGCGCCGGCGGCGGCCAGCCGCAGGGCGCAGGCCCGGCCGATGCCGCTTCCGCCCCCGGTCACCAGGGCGGTACGACCAGCGAGGTCGACGTGTACGACGTGGGGGACCGCCACGGGTTCTGCCGTCATGGCGCATGAAGTTACGAGCTGTGTGTCCGGGCGCACATGGGCCGGCGACACATACTCAACGGCCGGAGTGTGTGGTCGCCGCGCGCCCCGGCCGGCGTGTCGGCGCGCCCGGCGTGTCCCCGGCGGCGGGGTGTCGCCCGGCTCGGTAGGGTGTCGAACACACGTACTGCTGGCGGCTGGGGAGGAGGCGGCGTGCGGGTGCTGGGCGTCGACCCGGGGCTGACCCGGTGCGGGGTCGGCGTGGTCGAGGGCGTGCCGGGGCGGCCCTGCACGCTGGTCGCCTACTACGTCGTCTACACCGATCCGGGCGACGATCTGGCGCTGCGCCTGCTGCACCTGGACCGCTCGCTCACCGAGCTGGTGGCCGAGCACCGGCCCGACAGCGTCGCCGTCGAGCGGGTCTTCAGCCAGCACAACGTCCGCACCGTGATGGGCACCGCCCAGGCCAGCGGGATCGCCGTGCTCGCCGGTGCCCGCGCCGGGCTGCCCGTGCAGACCTACACGCCCAGCGAGGTGAAGGCGGCCGTGACCGGTTCCGGTCAGGCCGACAAGGCGCAGATGACCGCCATGGTCACCCGGCTGCTGCGGCTGGCCGAGCCGCCGAAGCCGGCCGACGCCGCCGACGCCCTGGCGCTGGCCATCTGTCACGTGTGGCGCGGCGGGACGCGCTCCAAGCTGGCCGCCGCGGCCGACCGGGCACGACGAGGAGGAGCCAGATGATCGCCAGCGTGCGCGGGGTGGTGACCGCGACCGGTCCGGACCACGCCGTGGTGGAGGTCGGCGGGGTGGGCCTGGCGGTGCAGTGCGCCCCGGGCACCCTCGCCGACCTGCGGGTCGGTCAGCCCGCCCGGCTGGCCACCAGCCTGGTCGTCCGGGAGGACTCGCTCACCCTCTACGGCTTCGCCGACGACGACGCCAAGCAGCTGTTCGAGCTGCTCCAGACCGCCAGCGGCGTCGGCCCCCGGCTGGCCCAGGCCGTGCTCGCCGTGCACACCCCCGACGCGGTGCGCAAGGCGATCGCCAACGCCGACACCGCCGCGCTGACCCGGGTGCCCGGCATCGGCAAGAAGGGCGCGGAGCGCCTGGTCCTGGAGCTGCGTGACCGCGTCGGCCCGGTGCCGGTCGGCGCCGACGGCGCGGCCGGGGTCACCGGCGGGGCCTGGCCCGAGCAGGTCCGGCAGGCGCTGGTCGGGCTCGGCTGGACGGCCGGGCAGGCCGACCAGGCGGTGGCCGCGGTGGCGGAGAGCGTCGACGGTGACGTCCCGCCGGTGCCGGTCCTGCTCAAGCAGGCCATCCGGCTGCTGGGACGCACCCGGTGACGGGGCCCGACGGCGGGCTGGTCTCCGCCTACGTGCACGACGCCGACCTGGACGCGGAGGCCACCGTCCGGCCGAAGCGGCTGGAGGAGTTCATCGCCCAGCACCGGGTCCGCGACCAGCTCGACCTGCTGCTCCAGGGTGCGATGCGCCGCGGCTCGCCGCCCGACCACATCCTCCTGTCGGGCCCGCCTGGGTTGGGTAAGACGACGCTGGCCAACATCGTCGCCGCCGAGCTGGGCTCGGGCATCCGGGTGACCAGCGGCCCGGCGATCGAGCGCTCGGGCGACCTGGCGGCCATCCTGACCAGCCTCGCCGAGGGCGACGTGCTCTTCATCGACGAGATCCACCGGATCGCCAAGCCGGCCGAGGAACTGCTCTACAGCGCGATGGAGGACTTCCGGGTCGACGTGATCGTCGGCAAGGGCCCGGGCGCGACGGCGATCCCGCTGGACGTCGAGCCGTTCACCCTGGTCGGCGCGACCACCCGCTCCGGCCTGCTCACCGGGCCGATGCGCGACCGGTTCGGCTTCGTCGCGCACCTCGACTTCTACTCGCCGGCCGACCTGGAGGTGCTGCTGCGCCGTTCGGCCCGGATCCTGGGGGTGCCGATCACCGACGACGGCGCGGCCGAGGTCGCCGGCCGCTCCCGGGGCACGCCCCGGATCGCCAACCGCCTGCTGCGCCGGGTCCGCGACTTCGCGGAGGTCCGGGCCGACGGGGTGGTCACCCTGGAGACCGCCCGGGCCGCCCTCAAGGTGTACGACGTCGACGCGCTGGGCCTGGACCGGCTGGACCGGGCGGTGCTGACCGCGCTGGTCGACTCCTTCCGGGGCGGGCCGGTCGGCCTGTCCACGCTGGCCGTGGCGGTGGGTGAGCAGCCGGACACGGTGGAGGAGGTCTGCGAGCCGTTCCTGGTCCGGGCCGGCCTGCTGGCCCGTACGCCGCGGGGTCGGGTCGCCACCGAGGCCGCATGGCGGCACCTGGGCCGTACGCCCCCGAATGGTACATTTGGCGCGGATGCCCCTCCCGCGCCCGATCTGTTCTCCGTGGATGCCGATCAGCCGTGATGTGAACGTGATCTGTGCCGCATTCGGCGTTCCCAGGTGCAGGGATTAGACTCGCGCCGGTCTGTACAGGACGTGAGAATCCGCCTCCGCTCCGACGCGCCCGCGCCGGGACGGCGGCCAATGGGAAGGTCTTTCACCGTGCTTTACGCAGCAGAGGGCGGCGGGGGTGCCGGCAGCCTGACGCCGATCCTCATGATCGCTCTGCTCTTCGGCGTCATGTACTTCATGATGATCCGCCCCCAGCAGAAGCGCCGCCGTGAGGCGGAGTCCATGCAGTCCGCCCTCGCCCCCGGCGACGAGGTGGTCACCATCGGTGGGCTCTACGGCACGGTCACCGGCGTCGACGACGACACCGTCCTGCTCGAGGTCGCGCCCGGTGTGCAGACCCGGTACGCCCGTCCGGCCATCGCCCGGGTCGTCAGCCAGGCGGAGCGCCCGGCCGACGAGGCGGTCACCGAGGACGCGGACGTCGTCAAGGAGTGACGGTCGCTCCCGCCCCGTGCGGGTGGTGGTCGCCGGGCTCCGGTGACGACTTCGCCCGACGGGGCAGCGGAGGCGACGTGAAAACTGGATAGTTGGGCCCGACGCCGGAAGTCGGCTCGTCCCGTTCCGCTCGGCGCCCCCGCGCCGAGCCTCGGAGCCGGATGCCGGCCTCCGACGCCGGCCCGTCGGAACCGCCGGCCGGACCGGCCGACACCCGCCGCACCAGCGGCGCGACCGTACAGGGAGACAGGACAGCCGTGGCACCACCTCAGGGACAGATGCGGCCCGGACGGCAACTGGCCGTGCTCGGGCTCATCTTTGTCGTCCTCTATCTTTTGGTGTTCTTCGCGGGCGGCGCCAGCGGCGGCTTGAAGGACAGGCTCGAGCCCAAGCTCGGCCTGGACCTCGTCGGCGGCACCCGGCTGACGCTGGAGGCGACCAACAGCATCGGTGGCCAGGCCCCGACGGCGGAGAACCTCGAAGAGGCCCGCCAGATCATCGAGAGCCGGGTCAACGCCTTCGGCGTCGCCGAGGCAGAGGTGGTCACCGAGGGTAACCGCAACATCGTGATCTCCCTGCCCGGTGAGAACCGCGACCTGACCGAGGTGGGCGACGCCGCCGAGCTGCGCTTCCGCAAGGTGCTCAAGGCCGCCGACGGCAGCGGCGCGGCCGCCGCCCCGCCGCCCGCCGCCACCCCGGCCCCCTCGGGCAGCGCGTCCCCGGCCCCGTCGGGCAGCGCGAAGCCCTCGGGCAGCGCCGCCCCGTCCGGCAGCGCCGCCCCGAAGGCGACCGCGTCGCCGAGCGGTGGTCAGGGCGGCATGGCCCCGGCTCCGAGCGCCAGCGCGTCGGCCGCACCGAGCGCCACCCCCTCGGCCGGCGCCGCCACCCCGACGCCGAGCGCCAGCGGCGAACCCGTGCCGCAGAGCGTCGAGGAGCAGCGCAAGGCCGTCGAGCAGAAGGTCGGCGCCGCCGCCTGGGCCGCCGCGAGCGGCCTGCAGGCCCCGGCCGACCTGGCCGCCGACCCGTCGCTTGCCGAGAAGCTCAAGCCGTTCGCCGCCCTGGACCCGCGCGAGGTCGCGGTGCTGCCGGCGACGATGCAGTTCAACGTGCCGCAGATCAGCTGCGCCCAGCTCGACAAGCGCCCGCCGGCGTCGATCTCCACCCCCGACCAGCAGGCGGTCGCCTGCGAGGACGGTGCCGCGAAGTACCTGCTCGACCAGGCGAAGGTGCTGGGCACCGACGTCAAGGGCGCCAGCGCGGTGCTGGACCAGACCAGCCAGTGGGTGGTGAGCCTCGACTTCACCGGCGACGGCCAGACGAAGTGGACCAACCTGACCCGCGAGGCGTTCAACAACGAGGGCCAGGCCTGCGACGCCACCGCCCTCGGCCAGGATGGCAAGTGCCGCGTCGCCGTCGTGCTGGACAACGAGATCGTCTCCTCGCCCGAGATCCAGGGCGTGCTGACGGGCAACTCGCAGATCACCGGCAACTTCAACCAGCGCGACGCCAGCGCCCTGGCCGGCCAGCTGCGCTACGGCGCGCTGCCGGTGACCTTCGAGGCGCAGGAGCAGCAGAACGTCACCGCCACCCTGGGCGCCAGCCACCTGCGGGCCGGTCTCCTCGCGGCGGGCATCGGCATGCTGCTGGTCATCATCTACTCGTTCTTCTACTACCGCCTGCTCGGCTCGGTGATCTTCCTGAGCCTGGTCCTGTCGGCGCTGCTGGTCTTCGGTGCGCTGGTGGTGCTCGGCCGGCAGATCGGCTTCACCCTCACCCTCGCCGGCATCGCCGGCATGATCGTGTCACTAGGTGTGGCGGCGGACTCGTTCGTCATCTACTTCGAGCGGCTCAAGGACGAGATCCGCGAGGGGCGCAGCCCGCGCAGCGCGGTGCCGCGCGCCTGGATCCGGGCCCGTCGGACGATCATCTCGGCCAACGCCATCACGCTGATGTCGGCGGTGGTGCTCTACGTGGTCTCGGTCGGCACGGTGAAGGGCTTCGCCTTCGCCCTCGGCCTGGCCACGGTGCTGGACCTGGTCGTGGTCTTCCTCTTCCGGCACCCGATCATGACGATGTTCGCCCGCACCTCCGCGTTCCTGTCCCCGCGGGTCAGCGGTCTCGGCCGGGCGCTTCCGCCGCGGACGGCCGAGCCGGCCAAGCCCCGCAACCCGCGCGTCAAGGAGGCCTGAGATGGCAAAGAGTGGTCTCGCGAGCCGCCTCTACCGCGGCGAGGCCGGCCTCGACATCATCGGCCGGCGCAAGCTCTGGTTCGGCGTCGCGCTCGCGCTGATCCTGCTGTCGCTGCTCAGCTTCGGGCTGCGCGGCTTCAGCCTCGGCATCGAGTTCGCCGGCGGCAACTCGTTCCAGATCCCGGCCAGCGTCGGGACACTGGAGCAGACCGAGGTGAAGGTCCAGGAGGCCCTGGACACGGCCGGCGACGAAGACGCCAAGGTCGTCACGGCCCAGAAGGTCGGCGGCACCGGCGGCGACTTCTACGAGGTGCGGACCACCCAGCTCGACACCGAGCAGGCCAACGCCGTCAAGGACGAGATCGCCGAGGAGTTCGGCATCGACGCCGCCACCATCAGCGGCAACCAGGTCAGCGAGGCGTGGGGCAGCCAGGTCACCTCCCGGGCGGTGCTCGGTCTGATCATCTTCATCCTGGTGGTGACGATCTACCTGGTCCTGCGCTTCGAGTGGCGGATGGCGGTCGCGGCCGTCTCCTCGCTGATCATGAATCTGATCCTCACCGCCGGCATCTACTCGCTGGTCGGCTTCGAGGTCACCCCGTCGACGGTCATCGGCTTCCTCACGATCCTGGGCTTCGCGCTCTACGACGTGGTGGTGGTCTTCGACAAGGTGCAGGAGAACACGCGCGGCATCACCGCCAACAACAACCAGACGTACGGCGAGGCGGCCAACCTGGCGATCAACCAGAGCCTCATGCGGTCGCTGAACACCTCGGTGGTCGCGCTGCTGCCGGTCGGTGGTCTGCTCTTCATCGGTGCCGGCCTGCTCGGCGCGGGCACCCTGAAGGACCTCGGCCTGGTGCTCTTCGTCGGTATGGCGGTGGCGTTCCTGACCTCGATCCTGCTGGCCACGCCGCTGCTGGTGGTGCTCAAGAACTACGACCCGCGCATCCAGGCGCACAACAAGCGGGTCATGGCCCGCCGGGGCGCGATCGCCCGGGGCGAGGTCACCCCGAAGGGTGCCGTCCGTAGCGACGAGTCCGACGACGAGCAGGTCGACCCGGAGTCGGCCGCGCTGGCCGGCGCCGCGCCGAAGGTGGGCGCCCGGCCGGCCGGGAAGCGGCCGACCGGCGCCCGGGGCGGCCGACCGGCCGGCGGCGGTGGCAACCGGCCGGGTGGCGGCAAGCGGCGCTGAGCCGGGCCGGGCAGACCCGGTAGGAACCGAACCGACGGCGTCCTTCATGCTGTGCGAGCAGCATGCAGGACGCCGTCGCCGAAAAGGGGAGCGAAACTGCCGTGACGGAGACCCACAGCACCGTGGTCCGGGGGGACAGCGGCCCGGACGCCGCCGCGCTGGTCGCCAGCCGGGTGCTCGACGTGCCCGACTTCCCGAAGCCCGGTGTCATGTTCAAGGACCTGATGCCGCTGTTCGCCGACGGCGACGCGTTCCGCGAGGTGATCGACGGGATCGTCGCGTACCACGGGCGGGACTCGTTCGACGTCGTCGTCGGCATCGAGGCGCGCGGGTTCGTGGTCGCGGCGGCCATCGCGTACGCGACGGGGGTCGGCGTCGTGCCCGTGCGCAAGGCCGGCAAGCTGCCCCGTCCGGCCTACTCGGCCTCCTACGCCCTGGAGTACGGCGAGGCCACGCTGGAGGTGCACGAGGACGCCTTCACGGCCGGGCACCGGGTGCTGGTGGTCGACGACGTGCTGGCCACCGGCGGCACCGCCG
Source organism: Micromonospora sp. NPDC023633 (assembly GCF_040640035.1). NCBI lineage: Bacteria > Bacillati > Actinomycetota > Actinomycetes > Micromonosporales > Micromonosporaceae > Micromonospora > Micromonospora sp. NPDC023633. Next base: position 46,227 of record NZ_JBFABB010000040.1, read on the forward strand.
AGGCGACGCTGGACCTGGTGGAGCGGGCCGGCGGGACCGTGGCCGGCTTCACCGTACTGCTGGAACTCGCCGTGCTCGGCGGCCGGGAGCGGCTGGCCCCGCGTCCGGTGCATGCCCTGTTGACCGTTTGACGCTGCCGACCGTCGGGCGGAGGCGGTGCGGACCGTCCGGCGGAGCGGCGGGGCACCGTCCGTGCGGGTAGCATTGCCCTTTGCTGACCGGGCGGGACCCGTCCGGGCGGCGCGAGACCAGGCCGGCCGGCGCACGGTCGGTGACTTCCCGGCGAGCGGTGAGGAGGCCGGTGTCCCACGATGTCGCCCCTCCGGTGGAGGGCACGGTGTACCCGACAGGCGACGCGGACGGCTCGGTGACCGCACGGAACGGTGACGTGCAGGCCCCGGAGTCGGGCCCCGGCGTGACCGTCCCGGCCGAGCCCGTACGCCCCGACCCGCCGGCCGCGACGGCCGGCGGCGCGGGCGCGGCGACCGAGGGGGTCGTGCTTCCCTTCCCCACCGACGGCCTCGGCGACCACATGCCGAGCGCCGGTTTCGCGCTCTCCACCGCGCCCACCGGCCGCAGGGTCCGGGCGCGGCTGGCGCGGTTCAACGCGCCGTGGCAGTCCTCGCAGGTCAGCGAGGTGCTGGAGCCGCTGATCTCGACCCACCGGGACGCCCACCCCAAGGCCGACGCGCGGCTGCTGCAGCGCGCCTTCGACACCGCGGCCCGCTGGCACTCCGGGCAGTACCGCAAGTCCGGCGACCCCTACATCACGCACCCGCTCGCGGTCGCCACGATCCTGGCCAACCTGGGCATGGACACCACCACCCTGGTCGCCGCGCTCCTGCACGACACCATCGAGGACACGGAATACACCCTCGACCAGATGCGGGCCGACTTCGGCGGCGAGGTGGCGCTGCTGGTCGACGGGGTGACCAAGCTCGACAAGGTCAAGCTGGGCGACGCGGCCAAGGCCGAGACGATCCGCAAGATGGTCGTCGCGATGGCCAAGGACCCGCGGGTGCTGGTGATCAAGCTGGCCGACCGGCTGCACAACATGCGCACCCTCACCTTCCTGCCCCGACCGAAGCAGGAGCAGAAGGCGAAGGAGACGCTGGAGATCCTGGCCCCGCTGGCCCACCGGCTGGGTATGAACACCATCAAGTGGGAGCTGGAGGACCTGGCCTTCGGCACGCTCTTCCCGAAGCGCTACGAGGAGATCAACCGCCTCATCGGGGAGCACCAGCCGCAGCGCGAGGCGCTGCTGCGCCAGGTCACCCAGAAGGTGCAGACCGACCTGAAGGCCGCCAAGATCAAGGCGGAGACCACCGGCCGGCCGAAGCACCTCTACTCGATCTACCAGAAGATGATCGTGCGGGGTCGCGACTTCAACGACATCTACGACCTGGTCGGGGTGCGGATTCTGGTCGACACGGTGCGGGACTGCTACGCGGCGCTGGGCGTGATCCACGCCAACTGGCAGCCGGTGCCGGGCCGGTTCAAGGACTACATCGCGATGCCCAAGTTCAACATGTACCAGTCGTTGCACACGACGGTCATCGGGCCCACCGGCAAGCCGGTGGAGATGCAGATCCGCACGTACGCGATGCACCGCACCGCCGAGTTCGGCATCGCCGCGCACTGGAAGTACAAGGAGCACAAGGGCACCCAGATCGTCGGCCCGCCCGCCCACATCGACGAGATGACCTGGCTGCGCCAGCTGCTGGACTGGCAGCGGGAGGCGGCCGACCCGAGCGAGTTCCTCGACGCGCTGCGCTTCGACCTGTCCAGCCAGGAGGTGTACGTCTTCACCCCCAAGGGTGACGTCATCCCGCTGCCGACCGGCTCGACGCCGGTGGACTTCGCGTACGCGGTGCACACCGAGGTGGGGCACAAGTGCATCGGGGCGCGGGTCAACGGCAAGCTGGTGCCGCTGGAGTCGACGCTCTCCAACGGCGACGTGATCGAGATCTTCACCTCGAAGTCCGACACCGCCGGCCCGACGCAGGACTGGCTGGGCTTCGTCAAGAGCCCGCGCGCCCGCACGAAGATCCGCCAGTACTTCAACAAGGAGCGGCGCGAGGAGGCGATCGAGGCCGGCAAGGACGCGATCGTCAAGGCGATGCGCAAGCAGGGCATGCCGTTGCAGCGGATGCTCACCTCCGACGCGCTGATGGCGATCGCCCGGGACCTGCACCTCGCCGACGTGGCCTCCCTCTACGCCGCCGTCGGCGACAGCCAGGTATCCGCCCAGTCGGTGGTGCAGAAGCTGATGGCCGCGTACGGCGGCGAGGAGGGCGCGGCGGAGGACATCGCCGAGACCGCCGTCGCCACCCGGCCGCCCCGCAGCCGGCAGAGCAGCGCCGACCCCGGCGTGGTCGTACGCGGGGTCAGCGACGTGTGGATCAAGCTGGCGCGCTGCTGCACGCCGGTACCGCCGGACTCGGTCTTCGGCTTCGTCACCCGCTCCGGCGGGGTCAGCGTGCACCGCGACGACTGCGCCAACGCCGAGGACCTGCGTGCGCAGGCCGAGCGGGTGGTCGAGGTCAGCTGGAAGCTCACCTCGGCGTCGACCTTCCTGGTCGCCATCCAGGTCGAGGCGCTGGACCGGCACAAGCTGCTCGCCGACGTGACCCGGGTGCTCTCCGAGGAGCGGGTGAACATCCTCTCCGCGACGGTCACCACCACCCGCGACCGGGTGGCCGTGAGCCGGTTCAGCTTCGAGATGGCGGACCCGAAGCACCTGGGCCACCTGCTGGCCGCGGTCCGCAAGGTCGACGGCGTCTTCGACGCCTACCGCGTCACCTCCGGCGCCTGACCCCGCCGCCCCTGGCACACCTGCGCCCCGGCCCGGCACCGACCGAGCCGGGGCGCCGCCCCGCGGCCCCTACCCGCCCGCCGCCCCCCGAACTTTGTCGATCATGAGGTCGGCCGCAGCCAGCCAGACCGAGACCGCCGCCAACCTCATGATCGACGAGGGGAGGCGGGCCGCAGCGGGGTGGGGTGGGCACAAAGGGGAGCGCCCGCCGGCGGGCCGGCGGGCGCTTCGTCGTACGGCGGAAGGTGTGGGTCAGCCCTGGGGGGCGCTCATGGTGAGCTTCTTGATGACGACTTCCTTCTTCGGGTGGCCGCCGCCGGCCTGCTTCGCGAAGGCCTTGTCGTCGCCCGCCGCCGCGACCTGCTTGACGAGGTCCATGCCGCCGGTGATGGTGCCCAGGACGGTGTAGTTCGGGTCCAGCGGCGAGTCGCCGTAGACGATGAAGAACTGGCTGCCCGTGCTGCCCGGCTGGCCGGAGTTGGCCATCGCGATCACGCCCTCCGGGTACGGGGGCCGCTTGTCGGTGGGCAGGTTCTCCTCGGCGAGCCGGTAGCTCGGGCCGCCGGTGCCGTCGGTCTCGCGCCAGCCCTTGCCCGTCGCGCTGGGGTCACCGCACTGGAGCACCTTGATGCCCTCGGTCACCAGCCGGTGGCACTTGCTGTTGTCGAAGAAGTTCTTCTCCGCCAGGTGGGTGAAGCTGCCCGCGGTGCAGGGCACCGCCGCGCGGTCGACCGTGGCGGTGATCGGGCCCAGGTTGGTGTCGATCGTCATCGTCTGGGTGCCCGTGTTCGCCTGTTGCACGGCCGGCAGCCCGACGTCCTTGATCTGCTTGGTCCGCTGGTCGGTGGGGACCTCGGTCCAGGCGCACTGCACGTTGCCGGCCGCCGGGCCGGCGGTGTCGGTCTTGTCGTCGTCGCCGAGGGCGGTGACGAGCCAGACCGTGCCGGCGACGACGAGGACCAGGACCGAGGCGGCCCCCACGATCGCCTGGGTCTGCCGGCGCTTGCGGGCCCTGGCCGCGCGCTCGGCCATCTCCTTCTCGAGCCGGGCCCGCGCTGCCGCGCGCTGCCGCTCTCTGGTGGACGTCACGCCTGGATCCTCCTGGGCTGTCTGTGGCGCGGTCGGTGCCGCTGAGGTTGGTGGGGCGGCCGGGTCAGCCGGCGCTCGGGCTGGCCGCCGGAGCGCCCGAAGCGGACGGCGCCGGCGCCGAGGTCACCTGCGCCACGGGCTCACCGACGGTCAGGCTCTGCACGACCACGTCGTCGTCCTTGGGCTTGACCTTGGCCCCCGTCCCATTGTCCACGGTCGGCTTGGCCCCGATCTTCGCCACCACGTCGATCCCACCGGTGACCCGACCGATGATCGGGTACTTCGGGTCGGCCGTGGTGAAGTCCTTGAAGAACATCAGGAACTGGCTGCCGTTGGCGCCCGGCGGGTTGGCGACCATCGCGACCGTGCCCTTCGGGTAGGTCGCGGGCTGCCCGGCCGCGGGGCTCGCCGACGGCGACGGCGCGGTGGGGACGTTCTCGTCGTAGAACGAGTAGGTGGGGCCGCCGAGCCCGGTGCCGCTCGGGTCGCCGCAGCGCACCGCGCCCTCGGCGGTGATCTCGTGGCACTTGGTGTTGTCGTAGAACGACCGGCTGGCCAGGTGGGCGATGCTCGCCGCCGCGCACGGGGCGCCGGCGAGGTCGAGCTCGACGGTGATCGGCGCGCCCTGGTTGGTGGTGACCGTCATCGGGCGTACGCCGTCGGTGGGCAGCCCCTGGGTGGCCGGGGTGCCGACGTCCTTGAGGTTGGTGTTCGCGGTGGCGTCCTGGGGGGTCCACAGGCAGACGTCCTCGGCGGCCGTGTTCTCCTTCGGCTCGTCGTCGAAGGCGCCCAGCGCCCACGCCGAGCCGGCCACGATCAGCGCGAGGACGACGGCGACGCCGACGCCGGCCTGGATCTGCCGACGACGCTTGACGGCGGCGGCCCGGCGGGCGAGTTGCCGGTCGAGCTTGGCGCGCGCCAGTTTGCGCTGCCGGTCCCTGCTGGAAGCCACCCGTGCTCCCCTTCCTCTACCCTGGTCGTCACCGGTGGTCGGGCGTCCTGCGCCCGTTGGGCGGCAAGTGCGCCACGCCACACGCCCGCCAGAGTGTACGGCTACCGGCTGGGAAAGTGGTGTACGAGGTCCGGGCCGGGTTTATCGGAACGCGTCACTGTGCCCCGAGGGGCGTCCGGACCGTGCCCCCGAGGGGCGTCCGGAACGGGCGCGGGCGTCGCCCGTGGGACGCCCGGGACGGACGCGCAGAACCTCCTCGCGCCGCCCGATAGGCTGCTGACAGCGAACAAGCTCGACGGAAAGGGGAGCGGACGTGCTCGTGGCCGGCTTTCCCGCGGACGCCTTCGGCACCAACTGCTACGTGGTCGCCGCCGCGCCGGGGGAGCAGTGCGTGGTGGTCGACCCCGGCATCGGGGTGCTCGACCGGCTCGACGCCCTGCTGGCCGAGCATCGGCTGCACCCGGCCGCCGTCCTGCTCACCCACGGCCACCTCGACCACACGTTCTCGGTGGCGCCGGTCTGCGGCGCCCGGGGCATCACCGCGTACGTGCACCCCGGCGACCGGGAGATGCTCGCCGACCCGGCCAAGGGGCTGTCGGCGGACCTCACCTCGCTCTTCGGCGGGCGGCTGCCGTACACCGAGCCGGAGGACGTCGCGGAGTTGGCCGACGGCGCCACGCTCGCCCTCGCCGGGTTGGAGATCACCGTCGACCACGCCCCGGGCCATACCGGCGGGTCGGTGCTCTTCCGACTGCCGGCCGCCGGCTCGTCGTGGGAGGCGGAGCAGCTCTGCCTCTCCGGCGACGTCCTGTTCGCCGGCTCGATCGGCCGCACCGACCTGCCGGGCGGCAGCATGACGAGGATGGTCACCAGCCTCCGGGACAAGATCCTCCCGCTGGCCGACGACACCGTCGTGCTGCCCGGCCACGGCCCCGCGACCACCATCGGCCGCGAGCGCGCCACCAACCCGTACCTCGTCGAGGTGGCGGGGGGCGCCGGCGCGCGACCGGCCGCTCCCACCCGCGGCCTGTAGCCCGGCCGCCGACTCTCCGCCCCGCGGCCGATGACCGGCCGCACCGACTTCCCCGCCCCGCGGCCGGTGGCCGGCCGCGCCGACTCTTCGCCCGCGCCGAGCGCGCGGGACCGCGAACGGAGCATCATGAGCAAGCCCACGCCCATCTCCGGCTTCCCGGAGTGGACGCCCGCGCAGCGGATGATCGAGCAGTACGTCCTCGACAGGATCCGTGGCACCTTCGAGCTGTACGGCTTCGCCCCGCTGGAGACCCGCGCGGTGGAGCCGCTGGACCAGCTGTTGCGCAAGGGGGAGACCTCCAAGGAGGTCTACCTGATCCGGCGCCTGCAGGCCGACGCCGACGGCCCGGCCGGCGACGACGCTCTCGGCCTGCACTTCGACCTGACCGTGCCGTTCGCCCGCTACGTGCTGGAGAACGCCGGCAAGCTGCAGTTCCCGTTCCGCCGCTACCAGATCCAGAAGGTGTGGCGGGGCGAGCGACCGCAGGAGGGGCGTTACCGCGAGTTCCTCCAGGCCGACATCGACATCGTCGACCGGGACACCCTCGCCCCGCACCACGAGGCGGAGATGCCGCTGGTCGTCGGCGACGCGCTGCGCTCGCTGCCGATCCCGCCGGTGCGGATCCAGGTCAACAACCGCAAGATCTGCGAGGGCTTCTACCGGGGCGTCGGGCTCACCGACCCGGAGGCGGCGCTGCGCGCGGTCGACAAGCTCGACAAGATCGGCCCGGCGAAGGTCACCGAGCTGCTCGCCGAGACGGCCGGGGCCAGCGAGGCGCAGGCCAAGGCGGTCCTGTCGCTGGCGGAGATCTCCGCCCCGGACGCCTCCTTCGCCGACGCCGTCCGCGCCCTGTGCGTCAGCGACCCGATGCTCGACGAGGGGATCGAGGAGCTGGTCCGGGTGGTGGAGACCGCCGCCGCGCACTCCCCGGGTCTCTGCGTGGCCGACCTGCGCATCGCCCGCGGCCTGGACTACTACACCGGCACGGTCTACGAGACGCAGCTGGTCGGCTACGAGCGGTTCGGCTCGATCTGCTCCGGCGGCCGGTACGACAACCTGGCCAGCGCCGGGGCCACCCGGTTCCCGGGGGTGGGCATCTCGATCGGGGTGACCCGGCTGCTGGGGCTGCTCTTCGGCGCCGGCGCGCTGTCGGTGTCACGGGACGTGCCGACCTGCGTCCTGGTCGCGGTGACCAGCGAGGAGCAGCGCGCCGCCAGCAACCGGGTGGCCGACGCGCTGCGCTCCCGGGGCGTGCCGACCGAGGTGTCGCCGAGCGCGGCGAAGTTCGGCAAGCAGATCCGCTACGCCGAGCGGCGGGGCATCCCGTACGTCTGGTTCCCCGGGGTGGACGGCGCGGCCGACGAGGTGAAGGACATCCGTTCCGGCGAGCAGGTCGTCGCGGCGGCGGGGGAGTGGACGCCGCCCCGGGCGGACCTCAGGCCGCTGGTCAGCTGAGACGTTACTGGCGCGTACGCGCGATCGGACCTACGGTGGCGTAAGTTACGCCACCGTAGGGAGATCGTCGTGACCGCACTCAGCCAGACCGCCCTGCTCCTCGAACTGGAACCCGTCGTCGAGCGGAACCTCGACCGGCACCTGGCCGTCGCCAAGGAGTGGTTCCCGCACGAGTACGTGCCGTGGAGCGAGGGGCGAACCTTCGACGGGCCGCTGGGCGGCGAGGCGTGGTCCGAGGGCGACTCGACGATCCCCGACGTGGCCCGCACCGCGCTGATCGTCAACCTGCTGACCGAGGACAACCTGCCCTCGTACCACCACGAGATCGCCACCCTGTTCGGCCGGGACGGCGCATGGGGCACCTGGGTGCACCGGTGGACCGCCGAGGAGGGCCGCCACGGCACCGCCATCCGCGACTACCTCACCGTCACCCGGGCGGTCGACCCGGTGGCGCTGGAGCGGGCCCGCATGGTGCACATGTCCGCCGGCTACGCCAACGTGCACGACGACGAGGTGCTGCACTCCCTGGCGTACGTCTCGTTCCAGGAGCTGGCCACCCGGATCTCGCACCGCAACACCGGCCGGGTCACCGGCGACCCGGCGTGCGAGGCGCTGCTGGCCCGGGTCGCGGCCGACGAGAACCTGCACATGGTCTTCTACCGCAACCTGCTGGCGGCGGCCTTCGAGCTGGCCCCCAGCCAGGCGATGCGCGCGGTCGCCGACGTGGTGGCCGACTTCCAGATGCCCGGCAACGGCATCGACGGCTTCGCCCGCAAGTCGGTGGCGATCGCCCTCGCCGGCATCTACGACCTGCGCCAGCACCGCGACGAGGTGGTGGCGCCGGTGCTGCGCCAGTGGGACGTCTTCAACGTGACCGGCCTGGACGCCGACGGCGAGGCCGCCCGCGAGGCGATCGCCGCCCACCTCGACGAGCTGGATCGCGCCGCGTCCCGCTTCGAGGAGAAGCGCGCCGCCCGCGCGGCCCGTCTCGCCTCCCGCTGACGGCGACAGGGCCGTCGATCATGCAGTTGTGGCGGGGGACGGAACGCCTGAACCACCGGGATCCCGGCACCACAACTGCATGATCGGCTACTCGGTGGGCGGGGGGTCGAGGGGGATGAGGAGGCAGGTCGAGGTGGCGTGGGCCACCAGGCGGGACTTCGCGTCGAGCAGCCTCGCCTCGGCGAGGGCGGTGCGGCGACCGCGCTGGAGGACGGTGCCCTCGCAGCGCAGGGTGCCGCTCGCGACGGTGACCGGGCGGAGGAACTTCACGTTCAGGTCCAGCGAGGTGTAGCCGATCCCGGCCGGCAGGGTGGTGTGCACCGCGCACGCCGCGGCGGTGTCCAGCAGGGTGGAGATGACCCCGCCGTGCACGGTGCCGAGCGGGTTGTAGTGGAACTCCTGGGGGACCAGTTCGACGGCCACCCGGCCCTCGTCGGCCTCCATCCGGGACATGTCGACCAGGTGCATGATGGGCGGCGCCGCCAGTTCCCCGGCGATCATCGCGCGGAGCAGCTCCAGGCCGCCGCGCCGGCCGACGTGCGCGGCGTTGATGCCCGGGTCGGACCACGAGAAGGTACGGCTGCGCGCCGGATCCTGCGTCTGCGTCATGGACCCAGCCTCGCAGCGCGTTGCTGAGTCTGTCAATCAGACCTAGCCTGGAGCGCATGAGACCCGCGGCACTGGACTGGTCGGTGGAGAACTGCACCATCGCCCGGGCGATGGAGATCCTCGGCGAGCGGTGGACCCTCGTGGTCCTGCGCGAGGTCTTCAACGGCGTCCGCCGCTTCGACGACATGCGAGTCCGCACCGGCGTCCCCCGGCAGGTGCTGACCAACCGGCTGGCGATGCTGGTGGAGCGCGGCGTCCTGCGGCGCGAGCCCTACCGGGAGCCCGGCAGCCGGGAGCGGCACGAGTACCGGCTGACCGAGATGGGGCTCGACCTGTGGCCGGTGCTGGTCGCCGTGCTCGGCTGGGGGGACCGCTACCTGGCCGACCCCGAGGGCTCGCCGTTGACGGCCGCGCACCGCGACTGCGGCGCCGAGATCCGTGTCGCCCTGCGCTGCGAGCGCGGGCACGAGGTCGCCCGGCCGCGCGACGTGG
>NZ_JBFABB010000041.1:0-25900 GCF_040640035.1 Micromonospora sp. NPDC023633
GACGAACGACTCTCCGCCCTCGAAGACCGCCTCGACGCCGAACTCGCCTGCGGCAGACACCGCGAAATCACCCCCGAACTCGAAATCCTCACCGCAACCGAACCCCTGCGCGAACGCCTCTGCCACCAATTCATGCTCGCCCTCTACCGCAGCGGCCGCCAAGTCGACGCCCTCCGCGTCTACCGCCGCACCCGCGAAGCCCTCGTCGACGGCCTCGGCCTCGAACCCGGCCGCAGCCTCCAAGAACTCCAACAACGCATCCTCGAACACGACGCCAAAATCCAGATCCCCGCACTAACCCACTGACCCACCCCACACCCGGCCACGCGTCCCGGGCGCGGACGCGGGGCGGCGGTCCCCCTGGCGTGCGCGCCGCCGCGACGTCCCCGGACGCGATCAGGCGCAGTGGTTCCCGACGGTCTCGGCGAGACCGTCAGGAGCCACTGCGCCTGATGCGGTACGCGCCGCTGCCCGACCCGGGAGCCGGGCCGGGCGGCGCGGTGTCGCCTACCGGTGGTTCAGCAGCACCGGCAGCGACGCCACGTCGTTCGCCATGAACGAGCGCAGCGGCTGGATCTCGTCCGGCGGCACGGCCAGCGCGAGGCGCGGGAAGCGGGCGAACAGCGCCGGCACCGCCACGGCCGCCTCCAGTCGCGCCAGGCGGGCGCCGGGGCAGAAGTGCGGGCCCGCCCCGAACGCGAGGTGCTCCTTGTTCTCCCGGTCGATGTCGAACACCCCCGGGTTCTCGTGGACGGCCGGGTCGCGGCCGTGCGCCAGGTAGCTGATGAGGATGGCGTCGCCCGCCCGGATGACGACCCCCTCGCCGAGGTCGATGTCCTCCTTCGCCCAGCGCATCGGCAGTGCCGCCACCGGGCAGTGCGCCCGCAGCGCCTCCTCGATCGCGTCCGGCCAGCGGGCCGGGTCGGCCAGCAGGGTCGCCAGCTGGTCGGGGTTGGCGAGCAGCTCGCGGACCGTGTGGTCGATCAGCGTCACGGTCGTCTGGCTGCCGCCGCCGATGAGCAGCAGCAGCATGTCGACCAGCTCCTGCTCGCTGAGCGGCTCCTCGCCCTCCACCCGGGCCGCCATCAGGAAGCTCGTCAGGTCGTCGGACGGCTCGCGGCGCTTGAGGTCGATCAGCGTACGCATGGCGACGTTCATGTCGACGTAGACCGCGGCCGACTCCTCCTCCGGCACGTTGTCGGTGTTGAGCACCACCCGCAGGATGCGCAGCACCTCGGGCCGCAGGTCGTCCGGCACCCCGAAGAGGTCGCAGATCATCCTGGTCGGCAACTGCTGGGAGTACGTGGTGTGCAGGTCGACCGGCTCGTCCGACGGGCGGGTGGCCAGGTCGTCGAGCAGCCGCCCGGCGATGAGTTCCAGGTGCGGACGCATCGCGTCGATCCGCTTCGGCGTCAGCGCCGGCGCCACGAGCTGCCGCAGGCGCTGGTGCTCGCGGCCCTCCGCAGTGGACATGGACTCGACGTCCACCCAGGGCGACAGCCACTTGATCTCGCCGGGGGTGTAGCTGGGCACGTTCTTCTTGACGTTGCGGGAGACCCCGGGGTGGGTCAGCAGGCGCCGGACCACGTCGCCGCGGGTGATCGACCAGGCCAGCATGCCTTCCGGCAGCTCGACGGCCACCGCGGGGCCGGCCGCGCGGAGCTCGTCGATCTGCGCGTACAGGCACTTGCCGCCGCGACTGTCGATCTGGGTGGTGGGGGCAGCGCTGAAGTCGACCATAGTGCGCCTCCTACGATGATGAGGGAACGACAGAAAGGTAACGGTCGATCGGCAACTGTCGAGTAATGGCTTTCTCGCATCCGCCACGAATACGGCTGGACAAAGGCGCAGGTCATTGCGACCGATCGGCAGACCACCCTATCGTCCTTCCCACGACACTCGTCAGGGAGCGGCGATCCCGCCCTACTCGTCGAATTCCGCGGCAAACCATTTCTGTGAACGTGTGTGCGGAGGCAGGGAACATGGACAGGATTCGCCGGATCGGCGTCGTCGGATGCGGGGTCATGGGCGCCGGAGTGGCCGAGACGTGCGCGCGGGCCGGGCTCGACGTGCTCGTCGCGGTGTCGCGACCGGGTTCGGTCGCGCCGGGCCGGGCGCGGCTCACCGCGTCGCTGGACCGCGCGGTGGGCAGGGGCAAGCTGAGCGAGGTGGACCGGGACGCGGCACTGGCCCGGGTGTCCTTCACCGCCGATCTGGCGGACTTCGCCGACCGGCAGCTGGTGATCGAGGCCGCGTCGGAGCAGGAGTCGATCAAGCTCGACGTGTTCGCCACGCTCGACAAGGTCGTCGAGGACGAGGACGCGATCCTCGGCTCGAACACGTCCTCCCTGCCGATCGTGAAGCTCGGCGGCGTCACCGCCAGGCCCGAGCAGGTGGTGGGCATCCACTTCTTCAACCCCGCGCCGGTGCTCCCGCTCGTGGAGGTCGTCGGCTCGGTGCGTACGGACGCGCGGACCGTCGAAAGGGTCGACGCGTTCGTCACCGAGGTGCTCGGCAAGCAGGTCGTCCGCGCCAAGGACCGCGCGGGCTTCGTGGTGAACGCGCTGCTGATCCCGTACCTGCTCTCCGCCGTCCGGATGGTGGAGTCCGGGATGGCGTCGGTGACCGACATCGACAAGGCGATGACGCTCGGCTGCGCCCACCCGATGGGTCCGCTGCGCCTCGTCGACCTGATCGGGCTCGACATCGTGGCCGCGATCAGCGAGTCGCTGTACCGGGAGTTCCGGGAGCCGCACTACTCGCCGCCGCCGCTGCTCGCCCGCATGGTGGCCGGCGGCATGCTCGGCAAGAAGTGCGGCCGGGGTTTCTACGAGTACGGGCGATGAGCACGTACGAGAGGCTGACCAGGCTGCTGGAGTCCCACGGCGCACGATTCCGCCTCATCCCGCACGAACCGCAGGGCGTCACCTCCCCGGCCAGCCTGCTGCGCGGCCATCCGCTGTCCCAGGCGGCCAAGTGCATCGTCGCGCGGGTCAAGCTCGGCAAGAAGGTCAACCGCTTCGTGCTGGCCGTCGTCCCCGGCGACCGGCTGGTCGCGCTCGACGCGGTGCGGCAACTGTGGGACGGCACCTACGTGTCGTTCGCGACCCGCGAGACGGCCGAGGAGCTGTCCGGCTGCGTCAGCGGCACGATCGTCCCGTTCAGCTTCCGCGACGACCTGGAACTCGTGGTGGACCCCCGGCTGCTGGACGAGCCGGAGATCTACTTCAACGCCGCCCGGCTCGACATGTCGATCGCCCTGGACACGCGGGACTACGTACGCCTGGCCGGGCCGAGGATCGCGTACATCGCCGGCACGTCCCTCGCGGAGGTGGGCTGATTCATGGACCTCGTCGACCGTCTGCACCGCGTCCTCGCCGACGCGAAGTACCTGTCCCTGTCCACCGTCTCCCCCGACCGCCGGCCGTGGACGGCGGTGCTGCAGTACGCGTGGCTGCCCGACCCGCTGCGCTTCCTGTTCGGCTCCGCGACCCAGTCCCGGCACAGTCGGCACGTGGCGGCCCGCCCGACGGTGAGCGGGGCGCTCTTCGTCACCGGCGACGGCGGGCTCACCGAGGTCGACGGCGCCCAGTTCACCGGCACCTGCCGGGAGCTGACCGCCGACGAGGTGCGCGCGCACCACGGCACGTTCTACGAGGCCCTGCTGCCGGACGAGACGAGCAGGGCGGAGTACACGTTGCCCGTGTCGGCGCTGCTGCCGCCGGCGGAGCACCGGATCTACCAGGTCTCGGTGGACCGCGTGTGGCTCGTCGACACCAGCACCTGGCTGGAGGACCGGATCGACCGCCGGATCGAGGTGGACCTGCCCTGACGGGCGGTCCACCCCGATCCCGGGGTCACTCGGCCATCGTCGCCCAGAACACCGCCTCGTAGGCGTGCACCATCCGCGCCGCGCGCAGGGCCTCCACCGGGTCGTCGCCCGTCAGGAGGCCGGTCGACACCACCCCGGCGGCCTGCTCCAGCACCTCGTCCGGCGTCTCGGCGAAGTAGCGGAAGTGGGCTACCGCCTCGTCGGAGAACCCGTACCGCGCCTGGAGGGCGTCGGCCATCCGGGCGTAGAAGCCGCCCGACTCCTCGACGTTGACCAGCAGGGCCAGCGGGATCGCCGAGCGCGGCCCGAACACGGCGGTCCGGACGATGAAGGCGGGGTACGCCTGGGCCAGCGGTCGCGGTTCGTGCGCCCGCAGCTCCTTCTCCCCCACACCCACCGCGGCGGCGAACGCCGGCAGCAGGCCCAGCGCCTCCTCCTCGGCGCCCGCCATGGCCAGGAACAGCGGCTCGGGAAAGCGGGCCGCCAGGAACGCGAAGCTGCTCCGGTCGCTGGACACCAGGTGGTACAGCTCGCCGGCCAGGGCGCTCAGTTGGCCGGCCGACACCTCACCGCGCTCCAGCTGCTCCAGGAACCGGTTGGGCGCCAGCTCCAGCGACCGCCGGCCCTGTGCCACCAGCTCTGCCACGTGCTCGTCCACTAGTCACCTCCGAATCGTGCGGTGCAGGTTCGGGCGGGTCGCCGGTCCCGGGGCGGGCTCGGCGATCCACGGCCCCTCGATGGACGCGTCGAGCACGCCCTCTTCCAACCAGGTGAAGCTGCCGCCGAGCACCCGCCGGGCTACCGCGACGTCGTCGCCGTCGGTGTCGGCCCACAGCCGCCGGCTGAGCTCCGCCACCCGCTGGCGGGACTGCCGGCAGAACGCGTCGGCCAGCTCGACCGCGGTGCCGCCGAGCGCCCTGGCGTACACGCAGCTGGCGGTCATCGCGTACAGCTCGGCGGCGACGTCCACGACGCGGCCGAGGAACAGCTGTCGCTGGGCGACCGCCTCGCCCCACCGCTCCCGGCCGTCGGCGAGGTGCCGGGCCAGCTCGGCGCTCGTCGCGTCGGCGAACGACAGGTGCCCGGCCAGGTCGCCGAAGCCGGGCGGCGGCGTGAACGGCGTGGACCGGTCGGCGGGCCCCTCCTCGTCGGCCAGCGCGTCTGTCCCGACGAACACCCGCAGCGCCTCGCTGGAGCCGTCGAAGATCCGGCCGATGCGCAGATCCCGGAACAGCTGCTCGACGGGGACGCCGCGCTCGCCGCGCGCGGCGGCCGACTCCGCGGTCTCGTACCCGCGACCGCCCCGGATCTGCATGAGTTCGTCGACGACCCGCCACGCCTGCTCCGACGCGAACAGCTTCGCGAGCTCGGCCTCCGTGTGCGTGTCCAACTGGCCGGCGTCGGCGTGCCGGCCGGACACCTCGACCATGGCCTCCAGGGCGAAGGCGGTCGCCGCGATGTAGGCGATCTTGCCCGCCACCGCCTCGTGCTCGCCGATCGGCCGGTCCCACTGCACGCGGACGCCCGACCACTCGCGGGCGATCCTGAGGCTCCACTTGGCGGCGGCGGCGCAGACCGCGGGCATCGACAGCCGGCCGGTGTCCTGCGCGGCGAGCGCCACCTGGAGCCCCTGCCCCTCCGGCCCGATCCGGCGGCTCTGCGGCACCACGACGTCGTGCAGCCGGACGACCCCGTTCTCCAGGCCGCGCAGGCCCAGGAAGGAGCTGCGGTGCTCCACGGTGACCCCCGGCGCGTCGGCCTCCACCACGAACGCGGACATGCCGCCCGGGCCGCTCTCCGACGGCGGGACCAGGGCCATCACCACGATCAGGTGGGCGATGGTGCCGTTGGTCGTCCAGAGTTTCACCCCGTCGAGCCGGTAGCCACCGTCGTCGGTGGGGGTGGCGGTGGTGCGCATCCGGAAGGGGTCGTTGCCGATGTCCGGCTCGGTGAGGGCGAAGGCGGAGATCTCGCGTACGCACCTCGGCAGCAGCTCACGCTTCTGCGCGTCGGTGCCGAACAGCCGCAGCGGCTGGATGAGGCCGATCGCCTGGTGCGCGCCGAGCAGCTCACCGAGCGAGGAGTGCGCGCTGCTGACGATCATCAGGGCGCGGTGGTAGCAGACCCCCGACAGGCCGAGCCCGCCGTACTCCCGGGGGAGCTTGATGGCGAACGCGCCGAGGTCGCGCAGGCCGTCGACCACCTCGTCGGGGATCCGGTCCTCGCGCTCGATGAGCCGGCCGTCCACCTTGTCCGTGCAGAACGCGCGCAGCCGCGCGAGGAACGCCTCGGCGTCGGCGTCGAGCGTGGCGTCGGGCAGCGGGTCGAGCAGGTCGACCCGCAGCCTGCCGCGCAGGAGTTCGCTGCCGAAACTCGGTCTGGACATCGTTGCCTCCCCGTCGGCGGGTGCTCAGGTGCGGGACACGGACGGGCCACGTCCGCCCGCCGGGGCGGTGCGGACGTGGTCCGTCGTCGACTCGGTCAGCTCGCCGGCACGGCCTTGATCAGCGAGAGGGGGCCCGCGGCGCCGTGGCCGCACCACTCGACGGTGAAGCCGGTCTCGGCGAGCAGGGCCCGGAACTCGCTCTCGGTCCGCTCCCGGCCGCCGGCGGTCACCAGCATGTTGATGTCCGTGTAGAACATCACCGGGTTGTCGGTGTTCGCGGTGTCCGGCAGCACGGATCCGACGATCAGCAGCGTCGCGTCGGCGGGCAGGTTCGCGCGCACCGTGGCCAGCAGCTTCCGGGCGTTCTCGTCGTCCCAGTCCTGGAAGACGCTCTTGATGATGTACAGGTCGCCGCCGTCCGGCACGGACGAGAAGAAGTCGCCCGCGACGATCTCGCAGCGCTCGGAGACCCCGGCGGCGGCGAGCACGCCGGCGGCCTCGGCCACCCCCGCGGCGCTGTCGAAGCACACTCCCCGCAGGTGCGGGTGGGTGCCGAGGATCGCGGCCAGCAGCGTCCCGTCGCCGCCGCCGACGTCCACCACGGTACGGACGCCGGAGTAGTCGTACCCGTCGGCGACAAGCTGGGCGGATGCCCTCGACTCCTGCCCCATCGCCACGTTGAACAGCCTGGACAGCTCGGGGTGCTCGGCGAGGTGCACGTAGGCGTTCTTGCCGTGCACGTGGTCGAAGGCGCACTCGCCGGTCTCGATGGAGTGCCGCACCTGCTGCCAGGACGAGAACAGCGTGGGGTTGGTGAAGAACCGGGTGAACGCCCACAGCGAGTTCGGCGAGTCGGTGCGCAGCTGCTCGCCCACCTCGGTCAGCCGGAACTCGCCCGGCGTCGGCTCGGCCAGCAGGCCGATGGCCACGAGGGTGCGCAGCAGCCGGTGCAGCGACGGCGCGTGGGTGCCCGTCGCCTCGGCGAGCTGCGCGCTCGTGACGCGGCCGTCGTGGATGTGGTCGGCGAGCTTCAGCTCGGCGGCGAGCGCGAGCGACTGTGACGCCATGTAGCCGCCGATGATCTCGATCAGCGCGGCGCGGTTGCGGATCTTGGAGGCCAGGGCGGCCGGGACGGTGCTGGTCATCGGTCATGCCTTTCCGCGAGGGGGTGTCGGACCCAGACGTTGGGCTCGACGTAGACGGCGTGGTCGTGCTCGACGTTCACCGCGACCGGGGTCAGGGCACCCGGCACGACGACCGGTCCGCTGGTGTCGAAGGGCAGCCCGGTCCAGGCGCGCCACTGCGCGAGGCTGCCGGAGATCGTCATGGAGGCCGGGCAGACCTGGAGGACCTGCCCGCCCGCCCGGACGTGGACGCGCAGCCACGGGTCGACCGGCAGCCCGTCGTCGCGGGTCCGCGCGGCGTACCCCGTCATCGGCGCGTGCGGCTCGGCGTGCTTGCCGCTGGGCCGGACGGGCCCCACGACGTCGCGGTAGCCGTGTCGGCGGGCGTTGTCCTTGACCGCCGCCAGGATGCGCCCCGACATGTTGCGGGCCTGCATGCCCGGCACCACGGCTATCTCCAGCGCGCACAGCGCGGTGAGTTCGCGGCCGGCGGCGGTGTCGAGCATGCTCATCCCCAGCACCGCGTCCCAGCCGGTGTCGGGCAGGCTCGCCGGGGCGCCGTCCCAGGCGAACGGCACGCTGGCCGCGCGGGCGATCACCGTGTCGTCGGCGTCGAGCACGACGAGCTGGTGCTCGGGGTACCGGTCGAGGGCCCAGCCGATCACCATCGGCTCGGGCGGGATGTACTCGGGCCAGGACGCCTCCATCTGGAGCATCCCGTCCCGCAGGTCCGGTCGCTCCGCGAGCGTCAGCACGCGCATGCGGGTCACCTCCGTCGCTCAGGCGGCCAGGCTGCGCGCGGGCAGCGGGTCCGCGGGCATGGCGCAGTGGTCGTCGGCGTGCCTGCGCAGCAGCGCCAGGTATTCGGTACGGGGCACCGCGACCGCGCCGATGAGCTTCGCGTGGTCGCCGTCGTGCTGGACGTCGACCGCCACGCCGCCGCTGTCCGCGACGCGCCGCACCAGGCACGCGACCGCGACCTTCGCGGCGCCGCTGCGCAGGGCGAACTGGGAGTCGGCGCTGAACACGCCACCCACCCGTACGCCGAACGTGCCGCCGACCAGCTCGTCGCCCTCCCACACCTCGACGCTGTGGGCGTGGCCGGCCGCGTGCAGCTCGCGCAGCGTCGACACGAGCCGGTCGGTCAGCCACCGGGGCTCGCGGCCCACGCGGCAGTGCTGGACCACCCGGTCGAAGCAGACGTCGAGCGTCGTCGTCCACTCGACCTTGTTGCGCAGCTGCCGCCGCAGGCTGCGCTGGATGCGGGCCCGGTCGACGTGGATCACCGGACGGGGGTCGGGCGAGCACCAGGCCACGGCGTACGGGTCGGCGCTGCCGGCGAGCACCGCGATCCGCCCGGCGGCGACGTCCGCCTCGTAGGTGAACTCGGCGACGATCTTGCGCTCCTCGGTGTCGGCCGGGAACGGGAACAGTCCGTGCCGGTAGGCGCCGAGGAGCGTCGCCGCAGACAGGTCGTCGCCGAACGCGACCGGACCCTCGGTGGGGGCGTGGGTGAGGTCGAGCGTCTCCCAGCCCATCACGCGGCCCGCAGGAACTCGGTGCGGGTCAGGTAGCCGATGTAGCGGTCGAGCATCTCGGCGTCGACCGCCGGGATCTCGATGCCGCTGCCGCGCAACGCGTCCTCCACGTTGGTGCGGGAGAAGACCGGGAACGTCGTCTCCAGGTACATCTCCGCGACGCTCATCTGGCCCGTCGCGCAGCGGTCGATGAACAGCGGCGCGAAGGGGGTCATCGGGTGGTCGGGCTGTTCGACCGCGACCCGCACCATCTCGTCGAGCCACTCGGCCCAGGGCACCTCGCGGATGTCGTGCCCGTGCGCCCGCAGGCGCTCGACCAGCACCGAGATGTTGACCTTCCCGGGGTTGGTGAGGTGGTAGACCTCGCCGGCGGGCCGGGACGCCCTGGCGATGTGCGCGACCGCGGCGGCGAAGACGTCGACCGGCGTGTAGTCCAGCGGCAGCTCCGCGACCGGGGCGGTGCCGGTGTCCACCACGAACTTCTTCATCGCGCACATCTCGGTGGCGATGTTCCACGCGCCGTTGACCCGGTCGCCGGAGATGTCGGCGGCCCGGTAGATCGCCACCGGCAGCCCCTGCTCCGCCGCCCGGTGCAGCAGCGCCTCGGCCACCCACTTGCTCTCCACGTATCCGACGGAGAGGTGGTCGGCGTGCGCCAGGGGGGTGTCCTCGTCGACGTGCCGGACGCCGGCGGTGCCGAAGCCCGCGACGACCGCCATGGTCGAGGTGTAGTGGATCGGGACGTTGCGGTGCCGCGCGGCCATCCGGATGATCTCGCGGGTGCCGTCGACGTTCGCCGGCCGCATGTGCGAGTACGGGTAGATGAAGTTGACGGTCCCGCCGGGGTGGTGGATGACGTCGACCGTGCGCGCCAGCTCGTCGAAGGCCGCCTCGGAGAGGCCGAGCCCGGGTGCCGCGAGGTCGCCGGGGACGGCGACGATCCGGCCCGCCGCCTGGTGACCGGCGAGGTCCTCGCCGAAGTAGTGCCGCGCGTTGGCCTGGATGCGGGCCAGGCCCTGCTCCGGCCCGTCGGCGCGCACCAGGCAGTGCACCACGGCGTCCGTGCTGGTCAGCAGCTCCCGCAGCAGGTAGATGCCCAGGAAGCCGGTGGCGCCGGTGAGGAACACGTGGCGCGGGTCCTGCCAGCGCGGCTCGTCGGGCACGTCGCGCCGGATCTCCACGTCCAGCTGCGTCTCGGCGGCGAAGTCGACCGGCTTGCGGGTGTCGTCGCCGGCGAGCGTGCCGGCCCGGGCGTCGCGCACCGCCCGCGCCAGGCCGCGCGGCGTCGCGTCCTCCAGCAGCAGCCGGATCAGCGGGCGTACCTGGGTGATGAGCACGCCGAAGGAGCCGCGGATCTTCGCGAGCAGCTCGGCGGCGAGGATCGAGTTGCCGCCCTGCGCGAAGAAGTTGTCGTCCGGCAGCACCCGGGGCACGCCGAGCACCTGCCCCCAGAGCCGGGCCACGCCGCGCTCCACCAGGTCGACGGGTGTGTCGTCCACGCTCTCGGTGGCGACCGCCGTGGCCTGCGGCGCGGGCAGCGCGGCCAGGTCGACCTTGCCGTTCGTCTTCAGCGGCAGCTCGTCGAGGGCGACGAACGCCGTCGGCACCATGTAGTCGGGCAGGTAGCGGCCGACGAACTCGCGCAGCTCCGCGACGTCCAGGGGCCGCGGACCGGTGTGGTACGCGACCAGGCGCCGCTGGCCGTCGTGCTCGTACGTGGTGACGGCGACCGTGTCGACGCCCTCGTGCGCCGCCAGCGTCGCCTCGATCTCGCCGGGCTCCACCCGGAAGCCGCGGATCTTGACCTGCCGGTCGATGCGCCCGACCACCTCGAGGTTGCCCTCGGCGGTCCAGGCGCCCAGGTCACCGGTCCGGTACATCCGCGCGCCGGGCTCCGCCGCGAACGGGTCCGCCTGGAAGCGGCCGGCATCGTCCTCGGTCAGGTAGCCGCGCGCCACGCCGCGACCGCCGATGTGGATCTCACCGCGCTCGCCGGGGGCGACCGGTCGGCCGCCCTCGTCGAGGACGTACACGACGGTGCCGGGCAGCGGCCGGCCGACCGGGGCCGCGCCGCGGGCGGGCAGCACGTCGGCGGTCAGCTCCATCAGGCAGGAGGTGATCGTGGTCTCCGTGAGCCCGTAGGCGTTGACCAGCCGCACCCCGGGCATCAGCTCCAGCGCCGTGCGGCAGTCCTCCGCGTTGACCGCCTCGCCGCCCACGATCACCAGCCGGACCGGCAGGTCACCGGATCCCGCGCCGACCTCGGCGAGGAAGCGGCGCCAGTACGCGGGGGTCAGGTCCATCACGGTGACCCCGTGGTGCCGCAGCCGCTCCGGCAGTTCGCTGGGCGCCCAGCTCAGCTCGGGCAGCACGAGCGTCGCGCCGCCGAGCAGCGCGACCGTGATCTGCTCGATGGAGGTGTCGAAGGAGAGCGCGCCGAACTGCAACACCTGGTCGTCGGGGGTGACGCCGTAGCGGCCGGCCAGTTCCCCGCACAGGTAGCTCAGCGAGTCGTGGTTCACGACCACGCCCTTCGGCGCACCCGTGGAGCCCGACGTGTAGATGACGTAGGCGGCGTCCCCGCCGCCCACCGTCACGGCGGGGGCGGTCGCGACGCCGTCCGCGACGCTCGCGGTGAGCGCCGTGACCGGCAGGTCGGCGAAGCGCGCCACGTCACGCTCGTGGGTGATGACGGTGGTGCAGTCGGTCTCCTTCACGAACGCCTCGACGCGGCCGTCCGGCAGCCCCGGATCCACGGGCAGGTAGGCCGCGCCGGCCTTCCAGGCGGCGAGCAGGCCGACGACGGCGTCGATGGAGCGTTCCAGGTGGACCATGACCACGGAGTCCGCGCCGACGCCCTTATCGACGAGGTGGCGGGCCAGGCCGTTGGCCCGGCGCTCCAGGTCCGCGTAGCTGATGTGCGCGTCGCCCTGCACGATCGCGGTCCGGTCGGGCTGCGACGCCGCGCGGACGGCGATGAGTTCGTGGACACGCGGTTGCGTACGGATGTTCATGTGTTCCCTCGGGTGTGAGCACGGTCGTACCCGTGGATTACCTGCCGCTGACCCAACGAAATTCGATACGGGCGACATTACTGCCTGACGGCGGTTCCCCCGACTACCAGAATGAGCACGCACCCGAATTGGCACTACTCATCAGGGTAGTCCTTTCGACACGGTCACCCCTTCGTCGAATTCAGCGTGAACGGCGCCGAAAAATGCGATGTCGCGGTGTTGCCCGGAATGCCCGGCCCGCCCCTACGCCGCGGAGGAGACCGGCACGTGCCGGACGAGTTCCGCCCGCGAGGAGATGCCCAGCCGGCGGAACAGGGCGCGCAGGTGGTAGTTGACGGTGTGCGGCGACAGCCGCACCCGGGTCGCGATCTGCCGGTTGGTCATGCCCTCGGCGACGAGTCGCGCGATGGCCCGCTCGACGCCGCTGAACGACTCCCACGCGCCGCCGGCGTCCGGGCGGTGCTCCCGGGCGACGGGCGCGGAGCGCAGCCCGGCCCGCCGTCGCAGGTCGGCGGGGGTCGCGGGCTCCGCCGCGGGGTCGGCGGCGCGGGGCGCACCGGTCACGGCCCGGCGCCGGCGCAGGCGGTCGCGGTCGGCGCGGAGCGCCTGCCGCACGGCGGGCGGGAGGGCGTCGAGCACGGCCCACCACACCAGCTCGTGCCGGAAGGCGAGGTCGTCGCCCGCCCAGTCGAGCAGGCCGGCGTCGAGCAGCGCGTCCAGGTCCGGCAGCATCTGGGCGGTGTTCCGCCCGGTCATCGCCGCCAGCTCCGCCAGCTGACAGGACCGGCCGAGCACGGCGGCCACCCGCAGCAGCTGCCAGGATCCGGTCGGCGCGCCGCGCAGCATGGCCCGGACCGCCTCCTGGACCCGCTTCGGCGTCCGCGTCCGCCCGGGCCCGTCGGTGACGCCCTCGACGCGGACCCCCTCGAGCAGCGCGGCCAGCAGCGGGGGGTTCCCCTCCGCGGTGGCGACGGGCGCGCGTACGGCCGGCTCCGCCACGACACCCGGCGGGTCGGCGACGAGCCGACCCACGGCCTCCCCGGACAGCAGGCGGCCCGCCTCGGCGAGCGTCCCGACCAGCTGCGGCAAGTGCTCGTCCTCGTACGCCATAAGACAATCGTGCCTGTAAATGTCTGCTGCCCTCAACATTGCCTTACCAGCAGATGCGTCGAGCAATTACCCGCACGTGGGGGAAGCGGGACCGCAGCGACTTCCCGACGGGTGACCCGGGATTGCTCCGATCAATGTAACGAGGTCGCGGAAGAGCCATGCAGTCGTGGAACACCCGACGGCACACCAATGCCTCCGGCAACTGTCGGCGGCTGAGCCGGTGGCACGGTCCGCCGTCGACCCCGGCCCTGCCCTCCTGGCCACCGCCACCCCGCGCCCGGCCTCCTTCGACATCCCGTCGCCAGGATCTTTGCGGGAACCATCCGGCGTGACGGTGCGACTATCAGATGACGCGGCGGGTGTCGGCCTGCGGGCGGTACGGAGAAGGGGCTGGGTTCATGCTCGCTGGGGTACGACAGGGCGCGACCATCGGCGGTGTGGTGGCGGCCATGGTGCTGGCGCTGCCGGAGGCCGCCTGGGCTCACGGCGTGGGCGGATCGAGCGAGACTGTCGGCGGGTTCGTGTGGTTGGGCACGAAGCACATGCTCGCCGGCTGGGATCACCTGCTGTTCGTCGGCGGCATCCTGCTCCTGGCCGGCGAGATGCGGCGGGCGGCCAAGCTGATCTCGCTGTTCGCGCTCGGGCACAGCGTCACCCTGTTCACTGCCACCGTCGCCGACTGGCACGTCAACCCGGTCCTGGTCGACATCATGGTCGCGTTGAGCCTGGTGTTCGTCGGTGTGGTCGGCCTGCGCGGCAGGCCGAAGGACTGGGCCTGGCTCGCCGCCGCGGTGCTTGCCTTCGGTCTCGCACACGGTCTGGGCCTGTCCACCCGGTTGCAGGAGATGGGCCTGCCCTCGGACGGGCTGATCCCCCGGGTACTGGCCTTCAATCTGGGCGTCGAGATCGGGCAGCTCATCGCGGTCGTGGCCATGTTCATGATCGGCGACGTGCTGCGTCACCACCTGCCCCGCCTGCGCGATGTCCGGCTGTCCCACGCCACGCTGATCGCCGCCGGCGTCATCGCCGCCGCAGTACTGGTCATCACCTCCGGTCCTGACGCGCTGCGGCCGATCCAGGCGGCCAGCGACCCAGAAAGCAGCTGCGAGGTCCGCAATCGCACCGAGACGTTCCCCGGCGGCGGCGGACACCCGGTCAAGAGCTTCTTCGAACCGGGCGAGACCGTGCCGGCCACGTCGTTCGGGCACGTCATCGGCGACGGATACGTCATCGTCACCTACCGGCCCGACCTGCCCGCCGACCAGCTCGCCCAGGTGCGAGCCTTCGTCACCGACCCCGCGGTCGGCCGGGTCGTCGGCGGCTCCGCCACGGACCAGAGCGAAGCGGTCAAGGCCGTGCACGCCTACCGCACGGTCGCCTGCGACATCGTCGACGTCGACGCGGTCCGCCAGTTCACCCGCGAGTGGTTCGCCGACCCCCGCTCCAAGCCCGTCGAGTAGTGCCCTGACCCGGCACGGTCAGTCGCGCTCGGGGATGCCCGCCACCCGCGGCGACGCGGCGTGCACGACGTCGGTCACCAGCTGACACGCCTGCCCTCCCCGGGCGCCGCACCACGCGCGCCGGTCGTCGCGCCGCACCGCATCCGCAACATCTCGGTTGCTGCCTCGGCCTGGCTATCGACAGGGATGCGTTGTTGCAGGTCACTGGCACCTGCAACATTGTCGCGTGCTTACATGAGCACATATGATCGCCGCCGTCGGATAGACCGTCATGCGTAAGCGACGTCGCGTCCCACACCCCTGCCGGTGAGGGCCTCTCGCATCGCGCCGGGTGCCGACGAGCACTGGATCCCCGTTCCTGACCGACCCCCCACCCACCAAGGGGACAGCGATGCTGGACGTACTCCGCCATCGGGCCTACCGCCGTCTGTTCACCGCCCAGGTCATCGCCCTGCTCGGCACCGGCCTGGCCACCGTGGCCCTCGCCCTGCTGGCCTACCGTCTCGCCGGACCGAGCGCGGGCGCGGTCCTCGGCACCGCGCTGGGGATCAAGATGACCGCCAACGTCATCGTCGCCCCGGTAGCTTCCGCGCTGCTCGCCCGTCTGCCCCGTCGCGCGGTCCTGGTCGCCCTGGACCTGGTCCGCGCGGGGGTCGCGGTCCTACTACCGTGGGTGGACCAGATCTGGCAGATCTACCTACTGGTGTTCGTCCTACAGGCGGCCGCAGCCGCATTCACCCCGGCCTTCCAGGCCACCATCACGGACCTGCTGCCCGACGAGGACGACTACACCCACGCCCTGTCGCTGTCCCGGCTGGCCTACGACCTCGAGATGCTGCTCAGCCCCGCCCTGGCTGCCGCTGCTCTGACCCTGCTCAGCTTCGACGACCTGTTCCTGGGCACCGCCGCCGGGTTCACCGCCTCCGCGCTGCTGGTCACCTGCACCCTGATACCTCACCCCCGCCCCGCCCACCACGGCGGCAGCCTGTACCGCCGCACCACTCTCGGCGTGCGGCGGTACCTGGGGGTGCCCCGCCTGCGCGGTCTGCTTGCATTGCACCTGGCCGTAGCCGCCGCCGGAGCGATGGTGCTGGTCAACACCGTCATCGCGGTCCGCCACGACCTCGGACGAGACGAATCCGATGTAGCCGTGGCCCTGGGCGCCTACGGCACCGGCTCGCTACTGGTCGCCCTCGCCCTACCCACCCTGCTGCGCCACCACGCCGACCGGCTGCTCATGCTCGTCGGCAGCGCCACGGGTGCCGTCATCCTCCTCGCCACCACCACCGTTTCCGCCGGCGCGGGTGCCTGGCGCTGGCCCGCCCTGCTCACCGCGTGGGCACTGCTCGGCGGCGCAGGATCCTTGGTCCTCACCCCCAGCGGCCGCCTGCTGCGCCGCAGCGCCGACGACGGCCATCGCCCCGCCATGTTCGCCGCCGACTACGCCCTGTCCCACGCCTGTTGGCTACTCACCTACCCACTGGCCGGTTGGCTCGCCGCGACTGCCGGAACCACCTGGGCTCTCGTGGCGCTCAGCGCACTCGCCGCCACGGCCACCGCACTGGCCGCCCATTCCTGGCCCACCCACGACCCCGACGAACTCGAACACGAACACCGTGGCCTGGACGGCGGTCACGAGCACCTCCGCGACGCGCAACCCGTCGGCGCGGGTGGCTCCTGGCGCCACACCCACCGCTACCACCTGGATGACCACCACCCCACCTGGCCCGGCTGACCAGCGGATGTGGGCCTGGTGACACCCCGGCACGGGGCCGGCGGGCGTCGACCGGGAACGCGGCGACGGCTGTCAGAGGGAGCGCACCGCGCCCGGCACGGTGAACTCGATCGTCTCGCGGGCGACCTCGCGCTCCACCACGGTCACCGGGCCGCGCGCCCGCAGCGCCTCGACCACCCCCGTGACCAGTCTGGGCGGGGCCGACGCGCCGGCGGTGACCCCGACCGTGGTGACACCCGCCAGCCACTCCGGCAGGATGTCCGCCGCGTCCTCGATGAGGTGGGCGGGCCGGCCCGCGCGGCGGGCCAGCTCGACGAGCCGTTGCGTGTTCGCCGAGTTGGTCGAGCCGACCACGAGCACGAGGTCGGACTCCTCGGCGACCGTACGCAGCGCCGCCTGCCGGTTGGTCGAGGCGTAGCAGATGTCGGCCGAGGACGGCCCGCGCAGCGCCGGGAAGCGTCGGCGCAGCACGTCGAGCACCTCGGCGGTCTCGTCCACGGCGAGCGTGGTCTGGGTCAGGTAGGACACCCGGTCCGGGTCGGGCACCTCGACCGTGTGCGCGTCCTGGAGCGACTGCACGAGGAGCATCCGGTCCGGCGCCTCCCCGAGGGTGCCCTCGGTCTCCTCGTGCCCCGCGTGCCCGACGAGGAGGACGGTGTCCCCGCGGTCGGCGTACCGGCGCGCCTCCGTGTGCACCTTCGCCACCAGCGGGCACGTCGCGTCGAACACCTCCAGGCCGAGCCGGGCGGCCTCGGCGCGCACCACGGGCGACACCCCGTGCGCCGAGAACACCACCGTCGCGCCCTCGGGCACCTCGTCGAGCTCCTCGACGAAGACGGCGCCGCGCGACTCCAGGTCGGCGACGACGTGTGCGTTGTGGACGATCTGTTTGCGGACGTACACCGGGCTGCCCCGACTGGCGAGCGCACGCTCGACGATCTCGATCGCACGCTCGACACCGGCGCAGAACGCACGCGGTGCCGCGAGCAGTACCGTTACGGACTCGGCTTCGGACATCGCGCACTCCTTCCCACGCATCTCCGCAGTATCGAGCCGCATCCTCGCAATCCGGTGGGGTTCCGGTGGAGCACCAGCGACGACGCCCTGCGCCGAGCGTGCCGGGGGCGGCGGGCCCGCGACGTCGTGCGCACGGTCCGTCGCCGACCCGCGCCACACGGTCGGCGCGCGCTCCGGCAGCCGTACGCCTCCGGCGCCACCGCCCCCGACGGAGCCCGAACCTAGCGGGCGGCTTCCGTGGCCGCCCCGCCCTCCGCGGCGAGCGCCCGGCGGAGGCTGAGCGGCCGCATGTCCGTCCACGTGCGCTCGATGTGGTCCAGGCACTCCTGCCTGGTCCCCGTCCGGCCGGCGTCGCGCCAGCCCGCCGGCGTCTCACGGTCCACCGGCCAGATCGAGTACTGCTCCTCGTCGTTCACGACCACCCGGAACGCGACGTCGTCTTCCTGAGTCACCGGCACACCCTTCACCTGAGGAGCTGGACCACGGCGCGTCGGAGCACCGCGCCCTCTGCAGCGGGGTCGCGAGCCCGGGCAGGCGTCCGGCCGGCCCCACCCGTCGGACCGCGACGATACGACGGGTGCCGCCGGTGGCGCCAGCGCCCCTCCGCCGCGCTCTGAAGCGGCGTCGGGGTCTCGGACCGCAGGCGGGTCAAGCCATCCTCGTCCCGGTCGCTACTCGGCGGCGTGTCCGCTATCCGTCGACCCGGTAGGCGGCGAGGACCGTCTCGGAGATCAGGCGCGGGGCGTCCGCCCGGTCCACCTGCCCGCTGGCCACGTCGACGGCGGCGCCCTTCATGATGTGGTGCAGGGCGCTGGTCAGCCAGCTGGCCGGGAGGTCGGTCCGGAACACCCCTTCGTCCTGACCCCGGCGGATCAACTGGTCGACGCGCCGCGCCGGCTCGGCGTGCAGCTCGTGCACGCGTTCGGGCGGCAGCGACGCCTGCGCCGCCTCCAGGACGGCGCTCGACTGTGCGATCAGCAGCCAGCTCGACCGGATCAGGACGCGCAGCGCGTCCCGCGGGTCGCCGGTCAGGTCGAGGCCCGCCAGCAGTTCCTCCCCCTCGGCCAGCACCCGGGTCAGCGCGGCCTCGACCAGGGCGTCGCGGGACGGGAAGTGACCGTAGAGGGTCACCCGGCCCACCCTCGCCGCCTGCGCGATCTCGCTGACGCTGGCGTCGGGGTCACGGCTCAGGCAGCTCACCGCCGCCTCCAGGATCCTCTCCACGTTGTGCTGGGCGTCGGCTCGACGGGTCGGCTTGGCGAGTGGGCGAGTCATGGAACTTCCCCTAAGTCGAACAGGCGTGCATGAGTTAATGTGTCTCCGTAACTTGAACACTACCGTTCAACTTGGCGGAGGAGCCTGGCAGCCATGGCGGAACCTGTGACCGCAACCGAAAGCACCGCGCCCGCGAGCCCGCACCCGCAGCGCTGGCGGATCCTGGGCCTCGTCGGCATCGCCCAGCTGATGCTGATCCTGGACGTCACCGTCGTCGCGATCGCCCTGCCGCACATGGGGGCGGACCTGGGGATGGAGCGGGAAGCCCTCACGTGGGTGGTGAGTGGCTACACCCTCACCTTCGGCGGCCTGCTGCTGCTCGGCGGGCGCGCCGCGGACCTGTTCGGCGCCCGCCGCCTCGTCCTCGCCGGGCTCCTGCTGTTCAGCGCCGCGTCCCTGACGGCGGGGCTGGCGACCAGCGGTCCCATGCTGCTGGGCGGTCGCATCGGGCAGGGCCTCGCGGCGGCGATCCTCTCCCCCGCCGCCCTGTCCCTGGTCGTCACGATCTTCGACGGCGACGAGCGCAACAAGGCGCTCGGCATCTGGTCGGCGCTCGGCGGCGGCGGCGCCGCGCTGGGCGTCCTCCTCGGCGGCCTGCTGACCGCCGGGCCGGGCTGGCCCTGGGTGTTCTTCGTCAACGTGCCCGTCGGGATCATCCTGCTGCTGGCCCTCCGGATGCAGCTTCCGCGCCAGGCGCCCACCGGCGCGACGGCCCGGCTCGACGTGCCCGGCGCGGTGCTGGTGACGGCGGCCACCGGATCGCTGATCTACGCTCTGATCCGGGCCGGCGACGTCGGCTGGGGCAACCCGACGATCCTGCTGCTGCTGGTGGCCGCCGTGCTCCTCTACGCCGCGTTCGTCGTCCGCCAGCGCCTCGCCGCGAGCCCGCTGATGGACGTACGGCTCCTGCTCCGCCGGCCGGTGGTGGTCGGGGCGGTGCTGATCCTCGTCGCGACCGCGCTGATGATCACCGTCTTCTTCCTGGGCACGTTCTACCTCCAGAACCACCAGGGCTACGGCGCCCTGCGCACCGGGCTGCTCTTCCTGCCCGTGGCGATCGCGACCATGCTCGGCGCGAACGCCGCCGGCCGCATCATGGGCCGGATCGGGGCGCGCACCCTCGGCGTCCTGGGGCTGCTCGTAGCGGCGGCCGGCATGGCGGTCCCCGCCGTCGTCGACGGGACCCTGGCCCTCGTGGTCGGGGTGGGCGTCGCCGCCGCCGGCACGGGCGTCATCTTCGTCGTGGCCTCCGCCGTCGCGCTCGGTCAGGTCGCGCCGCACGAGGCCGGTCTCGCGTCCGGCATCGTCAGCACCTTCCACGAGTTCGGTGCCTCGCTGGGCGCCGCCGTCGTGTCGAGCATGGCCGCGGCCAGCATCGCGGGCACCAGCACCGCCGGCTTCTCCCGCGGCTTCACCACCGGCGCCGTCATCGCCCTCGCCGCCGCCGTCGTGGCCTTCGTCCTCACCCCTCGGCCGGCCCACTGACCCCGATCCGGTGGTCGGTGGGGGCCCGCCCACCGACCACCGGGTCGGACACAACGTCACGCCCGGGGAACGCTGACGAGGCCGAGCGCCATCGAGGCCAGCACGAGGGCCGTCAGCGACCAGAGCACCGGGGGACCGAACACGCCGCCGAGCCGGCCGAGATAGCCCACCGCCAGCGACACGGAGAATGTGCCGCCACAGAGGAACCACCTCCCG
Organism: Micromonospora sp. NPDC023633; assembly: GCF_040640035.1. Classification (NCBI taxonomy): domain Bacteria; kingdom Bacillati; phylum Actinomycetota; class Actinomycetes; order Micromonosporales; family Micromonosporaceae; genus Micromonospora; species Micromonospora sp. NPDC023633. The sequence continues at coordinate 20,193 of NZ_JBFABB010000041.1, forward strand.
GCGTCGACGGGTCGTCGCCACCGCCGCCGCGCGAAGCCCGGCATGCGACGGGTCAGCAGCAGGCGGACACCGTAGCCGGCCAGGGCCAGCCCGATGACGCCCGACAACACGTGCCACCAGTCCCGGAAGTCCACGGCCGGTCTTCACCCCAAGGCGGGGCCGCGTTCACCGACGCACCCGCGGGGCGATCCAGGCGCCGATGCTGTCACCGTGGCACTGGTTGACGTTGGTGGTGCTGACCCGGAGGGACACCTGGGTGGCGGCGCTGACGTCCACCTTGACCGGGCGGACCTTCCCAAGGCCGGCCGTGGTGGTGAAGACCTCCTTGCGGTCGGAGAGCACGGTGAACCGGAGGGCCCCGCCTCCCGGGGAGTCGTCGGCGATGCCCACGGCCGCCTCCAGGACCCGGAACTGCCGGCTCACCACGAACGTGACCGTGTAGTGGTCGTTCAACCAGCACGGCGACGCCGTCAGCACCGAGTCGTGCGGCTTCCCGGCCACGACCACCGGCTCCTGCTCCCAGCCCTCGAAGTCGTCGACCTCGGGCATCTCGACCAGCGGGACCACGTCGGCCTGGGGTGACGGCGAAGCGGTGACCGCGGGCGACACGGGTGTCGGGGTAGGACCCGTCCCGATGGCCGCTGCGGGCGTGGTGGGCTGGGGCTGCCCGGTGGACGGGGTGCCCTGGACCGGCGACGCGGCACCGCTGCCGCCTGGGTCGCGGGTCAGCTCCAGCACAACGGGAATGGCCGCCGCCACCACCGTGGCCACGGCGGCGATGACCGCACCGACGATGGCGGGATGGGACGAGCGACGCCGCCTCGGGATAGACACGGCCCGATTATGGCAGCGCCACGCACGGCGGATCGGCCCTTCGGCGGCGCACGGGGATCCGCCGTACGGTGGCCGCAAAGGCCGGTACGGATGTGCGGTAGCACACGCCAGGCGGATCCCGCCACCGGTTGAGTGTCCGGACAGGCCCCTCCGGTCGAGTCACGGGATGATCGGAAGCACGTCGTCGTCGTGTCCGGTCTGGGACAGTCCGGCGGCCACGGCGATGGCCCCGACGGCATCCTCCAACGTGGTGGTCTCCGGGAGGACCAGTTCGTCGGGCCACCCCAGCACGTCGTGAGCGGCATACCATCCGCTCATCTGCGCGGCGGTGAACTCGCCGGCCTGCGGGCGCGTCAGGTGCCGGCGCAGCGTCTCGGGCAGGGACACGTCGAGGTAGACGAACAGCGACCGCCCCAGATGACCGTCCCGGAGCGCCGTCAGCATGGCGCGGTAACGGCTGGTGTGCAAAATGCCCTCCAGCACCACGTGGTAGCCGTGGTCGAGCGCGAACCGGACGGTCTGTTCGATCAACGCCGGGGCCGCCCCACCGGGCTTGTCCCGCTCGCGCAGCACGACGCGGCGCAGGTAGTCCTGCTCGATCAACGCACAGCCCCGGCCGTGCCGACGCCGCAGCTGCCGGGCGATGCTGCTCTTGCCGGATCCGGAGTTGCCTCGGACGCAGACGAGAATCGTACCCGGGCTGCCTGTCGGCACGGCGTCAGCGGCCACGCTGCCTCCCTCGCAGTCAGTCGTTGGGTACGGTCAGGCCCAGGGCGTCCACGGCCAGCCGGGTGAGATCGGGAAGCTGATGCTCGGCGAGGGTGACCCCAGACAGGTTCTCGAGTGGCGTCTTGAGCCCGTGGATCCGGCTGCCCCGCAGGTCGGCACCGTCGAGTTTGCACGAGTCCAACTCCAGGCCGGCGAGGTCGCAGGACCGCAGCGCGATGCGCGGCAGTCGGCAGGTGGACCAGGTGCCGTGGGTGAGGGTGCAGTCGGTGAAGGCGACCGAGCCGGCGGCGGAGACCCGCCGGAAGGTGGCGTAGTCGAAGCGGCAGCCGTCGAACAGCACGTCCTTGAGGCGTACCCCAGTGAGCCTGGCGCCGGTGAACCGCGAGCCGGTGAAGGCGCACCGTTCGACGGTGAGGCCGGTCAGGGTGGCACCGGAGAAGTCGGTGCGGGTGATCTCGCAGCCGTAGATGCTCCCGGCTTCCCAGGTGCTCCCACTGAGATCTCCACCGGAGATCCGACTGCCTCGGATGCTGTTGTCATCCAGCTGCGCACCGCGCCACGATGCGCCCTCGACGAGAGCTTCGGTGAGGTTGTCGGCCAGGTCGGTCACGCTGTCGAGGTCGCCCGGGTCGAGATCCGGCAGCAGGATCCTCACGTCGCCGATTGTCGTGGTGCGCATGTGTCCTCAACTGTCCGGCCGCGGCGTGGGCACGCCACCATGAGTTCGATCGTGTGGCCACCGTGACGGCCCGGTCCAGACCGTGGTCGCGGTGACTCGCGCATGACGGGCCGGGCTCGCCAGCGACAGCAGGGACGGGTCACCTGCCGGTGCAGCAGACCCATGTCCTGGACCGGTGAAGCTGATGCGAGCCGTTGAAGTAGATGCGCTGGCCCAGTGAGGCTGATTCCCGGCTCAGCAGGTCTGATGCGGCCTCGCCTCTAAGTTCTCGATATGAAGCCCCTCGCTGGCTCGTGCGAAAGTGACGCGGTGACGCTAGGAGAGAGCGTCTGCCCCCTGCCAACGGTCACCACCTCGGCAGCAGGCTGCTGCTCGTTTGGCTCACCGTGCTGTTCTAGCGGCATGTTGGGGTCAGTCTCGCCTGACGGGCTACCACTCCCGCTGCCATTCGAGGCGGCCCGGCATGCATCACCCGAGGTTCATCCCCGCGCCGGACACGTACCGCACGTCCTCCTCAACCATCTCCTTAGGGGAGTGCCCCTCAACGGCATGTTGCTGCAGGCCTGCCGGCTCACACCCAACCGCGGTATCCGGCGTGGACGCCGGCTTGGAATCGGCTGGCGGCGCCTAGCCGCTCGGTGAGGGATGTCATCAGGCGCTGGACGCCCCTTAGAGAGATCGCGAGCTTGCGGGCCGCCGATTCGTCGGTGTGGCCGGCCGCGAGTAGTCGTAGCAGCTCGCGTTCCTGTGGAGTGAGACCGTGCTCGTCGAGCGCTATCTGCTCACCAAAGGGTGTCGCGATGCGCCAGACCTGTTCGAACAGCGCGACGAGTCCGGCGACGACTCCGGGACTGTGCAGTTCCAACGCTCCTCGCCGTGGATTGTCCGGATCGATGGGCACGAGCGCCGTTTCGCGATCCACGATGACCAAGCGCATTGGCAGCGTGGGTGTGGTGCGCGACTGAGCGCCGAGGCTCGCCATCCATCGGGCGTGCGCGAGGGTGGCTGGGTCGTTGCGGAAGCTGTCCTGATAGACGTTGCGGATGCGGACATCCCGCTGCAACGCGAGCTGGTTAAGCGGCCCCTCGGCCTCTATCGTGTCCGGGCTCTGCCCGCGGCCGGTGGTGAAGGACAGGCACTCGGTGCGGGCTGTGTGGGCAAGCTCGGCCAGGCGTTCCCGTACGGTATCGATCCCCTCAAGGATCCGACTTTCCCCTACCTGGTTGTGATCGTCATGCGCAGTGGCGATGGCGGCGATGGCAGCCCTGGTGGCCTCCACCTGCCGTTGCCGGACGGCGACCTCTGTTTCCACTTTGGCCAGTAGCGCCATCAGCCCTGCCTGGGGCCGCACGACCCGGGCGTGGTCACCATGGGGATCCAGCCGGATCAGAGCGAGATCCGCTAGCAGGTCCAGCGCTTCGCGCACCTGGTCGGGCGAGACGGCCAGATACTCGGCCAGGCCGGCGACGTTCAGGTCGGAGCGTTGCAGCATCGCTCGGTAAACCATTTCATGCTGCGCCGATAGCCCCAGCAGGTCAAACATCGCCCCTCCCCGAGTAATGCCAGCGACGAGCATTCTGCCGTGCGGCGATCCTTTGTGTGGCCCCACATCGGTGCTGGCGTGATTCCGCCGGGCGGGCTCGCGCCAGGTCAGACCTGGTGACAACGCCCGCCGAGCCCGCGATGCTCATTTCAGCGAGGCGAGAAACACCGCAAAGCCAAGCAAACCCACCATCGAAGACGGATGCCGCTCCACGGGGGAAAAGATCGATATGTGCATACTTATTACTAATCATCGGCGTCTGATCATGGTCGCGTCCCTCGCGCTGGCTGTCGCCGTCGCACTGGTCGCCGACCAGGAGGCGTTGACGGCGCTGGCTGAAGGGTTCGGCTGGGGCGGCCCCGTGTCGAATCCTCCAGCGACCTCCGTGGTGGCCGAAGGGTTCGGCTGGGGCGCTCCGGTCCCGGTACACCCGGGGATGTGAGCGTGATGGTGGCGGCGCACATCCGCATCGCACCGCTCGACTCCACGACCCCCATCGACCCGTCGGTGCTGCGAGACCTGATCTACGCCCAGACCGCGCCGGGGAACGGGGTGGAGCACATCCGCGTCCGCGCCGGCCCGCATGGCGCCGACATCCTGGCATTCATCGATGGCGATGACCCCAAGGAAGCCACCGACACCCTGCACCGCATCGTCGATATGACGATCACCAGCACGCCATTGCTCCGCCCATGGCGAATCATCTAGCGGCTCAACCTCAACTTCTGAAATCGCTCAAACCGTCAATCCTTTGAGACGCCGTCCATAGACATCAGCGGCCAGCCCAACACATTCCGAAAACGATCACGACTCTTGAAAGGCAGGAGAACATGTTGATTCGACGACTTACCACCGTGGCGCTCGGCGTCACCCTTGCCGCTGGCCTCGGCCTCACCGCCGGCGTCGGCACCGCAATGACGAGCGTCCCGCAAGCAGCACACGCCGCATCCAGCGTGGGCGGCCAGATCAGCCGAGACGAAATCCTCAGCCGCGCCCAGTACTGGTATGACAACCGCTCCAACATCCCCTACAGCCAGAGCGGCTGGCACCACGACCAGTTTGGCAAGGATTACCGCACGGACTGCTCGGGGTTCGTCTCCATGGCCTGGCACCTTTCAACGTCGGCATGGACCGGCAACATCGGCCAGGTCTCAACCCAGATCAGCAAGAGCGACCTTCAACCCGGCGACGCCCTGAACTCCCCCACCGAGCACGTCATCCTCTTCAAGCGCTGGATCAACCAGTCGACTGGCACATTCGAGTACTACGCCTTCGGGTCAACCCCAGTGAAGATCGCGACTGAAACCCTCACCGGCGGCTCCGATGGCCTCATCGACTCACACCCCGCAAGCGACTACATCGCACTCCGCTACAAAAACGTCATCGGCAGTGGCGAGCCGTTTATCCCGGATCCCTGGATCGCCGACGCGACCGGGGACGGCTTCCACGACCTGATGGCTACCAAGACCGACGGCTCTATGTGGATGTTCTCCAACAACATCAATCGCGACGCCGGAGCGCCGTACGGAGACGTGCGTCAGATCGGCAGCGGCTGGGGCAACTACGATCGCGTCATCAACGCCGACGCGACCGGGGACGGCTTTGCCGACCTGCTCGGCGTCAAGTCCGACGGCACCATGTGGCTGTTCTCCAACAACATCACCCGCGACGCCGGAGCGCCGTACGGAGACGTGCGCCAGGTCGGCAGCGGCTGGAACAACTACACCCGGATCATCCCGGCCGACGCCAACGGAGACGGCTTCACCGACCTGCTCGGCGTCAAGTCCGACGGCACCATGTGGCTGTTCTCCAACAACATCACCCGCGACGCCGGAGCGCCGTACGGAGACGTGCGCCAGGTCGGCAGCGGCTGGAACAACTACACCCGGATCATCCCGGCCGACGCCAACGGAGACGGCTTCA
>NZ_JBFABB010000041.1:25999-54019 GCF_040640035.1 Micromonospora sp. NPDC023633
TCCGACCTGCTCGGCGTCAAGTCCGACGGCACCATGTGGCTGTTCTCCAACAACTACACCCGCGACGGCGGTATGCCGTACGGAGACGTGCGCCAGGTCGGCAGCGGCTGGAACAACTACGCCAGCATTGTCCCGGCCGACGCGACCGGGGACGGCTTCACCGACCTGCTCGGCGTCAAGTCCGACGGCACCATGTGGCTGTTCTCCAACAACTACACCCGCGACGGCGGTATGCCGTACGGAGACGTGCGCCAGATCGGCAGCGGCTGGGGCGGATACAACCGAATCGTCTAGACAGCGCGACGTGCAAGCGCGCCCGGCTGAGGCCGGGCGCGCCGGCCCGTTACGAGCGCCGCTGCCGTCGACGCGCCCCTGGAGAGACTGCGACTTCTATTGGGTTCCAGATGCCGTGGGTGTCTGCGCCACCATCACAATCAACACCCAAACCCTCAAGAGCTAGAAGCACCCCCGCTGCCATCCGGCCGCGGGGTGCTTCGTCCGATCCGGAGGCGTTCACCCGCCTACCACTCTGGTCGCCGGCCTCCTGCAACCAAGGGTCCGGCCACAGATGCTCGCGAGTCACCTGCCCCGCCTAACAGAATCCGGCGTACAGGTCGACTCGTCCGTCGCCCACCAGGTCAGCCACCCCTCGTGGTGGCTGACCTGCTGCTTCTTCGGGCGCTGCTGGTTGGCTGGGTGAGGGCAACATCCGCCAGCGCAAGGACGGGCGCTGGGAAGGCCGCGCCTGGGTATTCACCAATGATGGCCGCGAGATCCGCCGAAGCGTCTACGGCAGCTCCTGGGAGGAGGTGCACGAGAAGCTGACCGGGTTGAAGGCCAAGGCTCAGGCGGGAATCCGGGTTGCTGGGTCCATCCAGTCCGTGGCGGACTTCATGGCCTACTGGCAGCGAGAGGTCCTCCAGGATCGGGTCCGGCCCAGCACCTTGCGCACCTACCGGGCCAAGAGCACCTGCCAGTGCTGTGCGCAGGGCAAGGATGCGGCCCGACGGGCAGCCGGGAAAGAAGCTCGCTGCTGCGCGAAGCACCCGCGCCAATGCTGCGAGTCCTACCCGTCCGACGGCACGATCCGCCACCTACATCGGATGATCCGGGCGGCGCTTCAGGATGCCGTGGTTGACGGACTCATCGCCGAGAACCCGGCACGCAACCTGCGCCTCGCACACCGGTACCGTCCGCGGTTCACACCGCTGACCGGCGAGGAAGCCAAGCTGCTACTCAAGGCTGCGCGGTCGGATCGCCTGTACGCCCTCTACGCGGTGGCGCTGGCTCTCGGCCTTCGCCGCGGTGAAGCGCTCGCCCTGCGCTGGCAGGACGTGGACCTGGTCGACGGCGTCCTCTTCGTCCGTCAGTCGCTGCAACGTCTGAACGGTCGGCTCGTGTTCGGACCGGTGAAGTCCGACGAGTCGGAACGGGTGATCGGACTTCCACCGCCGTGCCTGGCCGCACTTCGACAGCACAAACTCATGCAAGACGCGGAGCGAAAGACCACGGGGCGACAGGTGGCAGGACTTCGGCCTGATCTTCACCACCGGCATCGGAACGCCAATCGAGCCGCGCAACCTCAACCGGCACTTCGTCTGGCTCCTCGACGGTGCCGGGCTACGTCGAGTGCGCTTCCATGACCTGCGTCACTCGTGCGCGATGTTGCTCTACGAGCAGGGCGTACCGATCGAGAAGATCCAAGACGTGTTGGGGCACAGCTCCCCGACGATCACCAAACTGGTCTACGTCGAGGTCACGCGACAGGCCCAGCGGTCGACCACAGACAAGCTGGGTTATCTGTTCGAGGCCTGACGTAGGGTCACCAAAAGGGGTCAGGGCCGGTCTCAATGACCGGCCCTGAGGGTGTTACTGCTGGTGCGCCGCCAGGGACTCGAACCCCGAACCCGCGGATTAAGAGTCCGCTGCTCTGCCAGTTGAGCTAGCGGCGCTCGCTGGCAACGGGGAGAACATTAGCACGCCTCCCGAGGGGGGTTCCAATCCGATCCCCGGCTCCCCCCTTCGGCCGAGCTTAACGGGCATACAGTGACAAACCCACCGGGCGGACGACGACAGGGGGCGGACATGAGGCTGCCATGCGGCACGATGTGCGCCAGGTACGCGAGAACAGAGGTGGGGATGGGCATGTTCGCGCGGGCCGGGGCGATGGTGGGCGCCCTCGGCCTGATGGCGTCGCTGGCTCTGACGGGCTGCGGCGCGGAGCAGAAGAAGAAGGCGGAGTTCGTCGGCGGCACCGCGCCGGCGGCGTCCGCCACACCGGGTGCGGAGGGCACGACGGGCGAGCCCGGCTCCCCGGCCGCGCCAAGCGGTCCGCCGCTGACGGTGAGCCCGGCCGACGGGGGGAAGAACCGGCCGGTCAGCTCCGAGATCAGCGCCGAACTGCCCGGCGGCGGGAAGGTGTCCAGCGTCACGCTGACCGCCGCCAACGGCGGCCAGGTCGAGGGGCGGCTGCGCGCCGACGGCTCGTCCTGGGTGCCGTCGAAGCCGCTCAAGTACGGCACCCGTTACACGGCCACGGTCACGGCCACCGGCCCCGACGGGGTGACCAGCCAGGGCACGAGCACCTTCACGACGATGGCGAAGCCCAGGTCGGTGATCAGCTCCGGCCTCTACCTCTTCGACGACAAGACCTACGGCGTGGCGATGCCAGTGGTCACCGAGTTCCACCCGGGGATCCCGAAGAAGGACCGGGCGGCGGTGCAGAAGCGCATGTTCGTGCAGACCGATCCGCCGCAGCCGGGCGCCTGGCACTGGGTGGAGAACGGCACCCAGGCCTACTACCGCGCGCCGGAGTACTGGAAGCCCGGCACCACGCTCACCGTCCGGATCGCGCTGGCCGGCATCCCGCTGAGCAACGGCCGCTACGGCAACGTCGACCGTACGGCCACGGCCAAGATCGGCCGGGCCTTCGAGATGAAGGTGGACAACGCCACCAAGCAGATGACGGTGTACGAGGACAGCCAGGTGGTCCGCACCCTGCCGGTGAGCCTGGGCAAGAAGAAGACCCCCTCCTCCAGCGGCACGATGGTCGTGATGGAGAAGAAGGAGTCCACGGTCTTCGACACGCGCGACGATCCGGACCCGGCGAACCGCTACGTCACGGAGATCGACTTCGCCCAGCGGCTCACCTGGGGCGGCGAGTACATCCACGCGGCGCCCTGGTCGGAGAGGCAGCAGGGCCGGGTGAACGTCTCGCACGGCTGCGTCAACGTCTCCATGGCGAACGCCCGCTGGTTGTTCGGGAAGACCAAGGTGGGCGACCCGATCACCATCACGGGCACCGAACGCAGGCTGGCGCCGGGCAACGGCTGGACGGCGTGGAGCCTGAGCTGGTCCGAGTTCGTCAAGGGCAGCGCCGTGCCGGTGCCCGAGGCCGGCGAGGGGTCCGCCTTCTAGGGCAGCCCCCACCGACGGTCCGGCGACCGGCCCGCGTCCGCGGGCCGGTCGCCGTCCTCGTGGGCCCGGCCGCGGCACCGCCCGGACCGATGATGGCGCGGGCCTCCCTCCGCGCTCCCGGGCCCGGTCACGAGCGGCGCACGCCGGGAAAGGCGAGCCGATCTCCGGAAAGCCCCGGATCTTATCAACATTCGGACATCTCGTACGGCGTGTTTCGGTTCACCTTGCGGAACGGGTACCTGTCCCGGTGCGTCAGTGAGGGACGATGGGCAACCGGGGACCACGACTGTGAGGGAATCATGCGAGCTGTCCAGGACCAGCTGATCCGGCGCGGAGGCGACCGGCGGGACGGGCGACGCCGCGGGTTCGCGGCGGCGGTGCTCGCCGTGACGCTCGCGCTGGCCTCCGCCTGCACCGACGGCGGCGGGGGCAAGCCTTCGGGCTGGCAGAACGGCGACGACCAGCCCGCTCCGCCGAAGGCGGCGGCCACCATCGTCGAGCCCAAGGCCGACGCAAAGGACGTGCCCGCGTCGACCGGCATCACCTTCACCGCCACGGAGGCCGAGGAGACCACGGTCGAGCTGAAGGACTCCGCCGGCGCGGCCGTCGAGGGCGAGCTGGCCGCCGACGGGAAGAGCTGGCTGCCCGCCGGCGCGCTGGAGTACGGCGAGACCTACACCGCGACGGTGACCGCGACCGGCGACGACGGCCGGCCCGCCACGGCGACCAGCACGTTCACCACCATGGCGAAGCCCGGCAGGCAGGTCCGGATCAGCAGCTTCCTGGGTGACGACCAGGTCGTCGGCGTCGGCATGCCGCTGATCGTCAAGTTCAGCCGGGCCATCCCGGAGGACTACCGCGACGACGTGCAGAGCCGGATGACGGTCACCTCCTCTCCGGCGCAGGAGGGCATCTGGCACTGGGTCAGCCCGACCGAGATCCGTTACCGCCCGAAGGAGTTCTGGCAGGCGAACAGCGAGGTCTCCTACCGGGTCCAGGCTGGCGGGCTGCCGCTGGGCGACGGCTGGTACGGCCGGGCCGACCTCAGCGTCGGCATCAAGGTCGGCCCGGCGGTGCTCATGACGGTGGACAACAAGACGAAGCGGATGACCGTCACGAAGGACGGCTCCGTGATCAAGACCATCCCGGTCAGCCTCGGCAAGAAGAGCACCCCGTCCTCCAGCGGCACCATGGTGGTCATCGAGAAGCTGCGCAAGACGGTCTTCGACACCTTCGAGGAGCTGGGCCCCGAGGAGGGCTACCGCACCAAGATCGACTACGCCCAGCGGCTGACCTGGGGCGGCGAGTTCATCCACGCCGCGCCCTGGTCGGAGGGGCAGCAGGGCCGGGTGAACGTCTCGCACGGCTGCGTGAACGTCTCGATGGCCAACGGCGCCTGGCTGTTCGCCAACACCCGCGTCGGCGACCCGATCACGGTCAAGGGCACCGAACGGAAGCTTCAGAACGGCAACGGCTGGACCGACTGGAACATGAGCTGGGAGCAGTACGTCAAGGGCAGCGCCCTGCCGTACGAGCCGGCGGCCGAGGCCGCCCCGGAGGAGACCGCCGAGCCCACGGTCACCCCGACCAGCTGAGCCCGGAACGCCGAAGGCCCCCTCCGCGAGGAGGGGGCCTTCGGTCACCGGGTGACTGATGGGAATTGAAACCAGCGCGGGTCCGACGTCACGGGCCCGCGCCGCCATTTCCCGTGCTAGACGCCGTGGGTTGGGGTGGGTTGTCGGGGGCTGCCGTGGACTCTGTGCCCCCAGTTTGCCCCCAGTCCGACTTCGGCAGAGCCGCGTCCAACGCCCGGCCGATCCGCTCGTCGACCGCCGGCAGCAGATGCCCGTACCGGTCCGACGTCACCGTGATCGACGTGTGCCCCAGGCGCCGCTGGATCGCCGTCAACGACGGAGGCTCCTTCGCCGACAGCAGCCACGCCACGTGCGAGTGCCGAAGGTCGTGGAAGCGCAGCCCCTCCACCCCCGCGCGCTCGACCGCAGCGAGCCACACCCGCCGGAAGTTGCGGATCCTCAGCGGCAGCCCGTTGGGCGTGACGAACACCAGCTCGTCCGCGCGCTTGTCGGCGACCAGGCCGACGAGCGCCTGGCGGGCCTCCCCCGGCAACGACACCGTCCGCCGCGACGCGTCCGTCTTCGGCGGCCCGAACACCAACTCCCCCGACCCCGGCAGCTCCGACAGGGTCTCCTCCACGCGCAGCGTCCCGGCGAGGACATCCACCCGCCCGGCCCGCAGCCCCGCCAACTCCCCCCACCGCAGCCCCGTGCCCAACGCCACGATGAACAGCGCCCGGTAGTGCTCCGGCAAGGCCAGCAGCAGCCGGCCCGCCTCCGGCTCGGTGAGGAATCGCATCTCGCCGCGCAGCCCGCGCGGCAGCCGCGTCCCCGCGCACGGGTTGACGCGGATCAGCCGCTCCGCCACCGCCCCCGTCATGATCGTGTTGAGGACGCCGTGGACGTTCGCCACGGTCTTCGCCGAACGCCGCTTGCCCAGGTCCGACACCCACCGCTGCACCTGCAACGGCGTGATGTCGCGGATCGGCTTGTCGCCGAGGGTAGGCAGGATGTGCGTCTGGATCCGCGACCACTCACTCTTCTGCGTGTTCGGACGCAGCCCGGACTTGCGGGCATCCCACCAGTCGTGCACCCAGTCGCCGAGCAGCTTCGCGCCAGCGGTCGGCATGACAAGGTCCCCGCGGGCTTGGTCGCCTGCGAGGACCTTCATGGCGTGCTTGGCGGCGGTCTTGGTGCGGTAGCCGTCGGCGACGGTGACTTTCTTGGTGCCTACCCGGTCACGGATACGCCAGGCCGGGCCATGCTGCTCGATCCACACCGTCAGGCGTGCCGCAGCCGGATGAACGAGTCGACGAAGGAGCGGCGGCGGTCGGCGTCGGCACGGGCCATGCGGCGCAGCTCGGCGACAAGCTCCTCCTTGACCGAGTCGGGCAAGTCGGACGCCATAACCATGGCGACCTCAGCAGCGTCCGGGTCGGTCTGGCCGAGCACGTCGGCGGCGGCGGCCAGTGCGGCGGCCGGGTTGTCGCCGACGGCGGCGGCTATGCGTTGGACGCTGTCGACGTTGGCGCCGCTGGTCTCACCGTTGATCCACCGGTAGATCGTGCTGCGATGGATCTTCGACTCCGAGGCGAGTCGGGTGACGTTCCAGCCTGGTCGCTCCGTGACTTCCTTGAGGTAGCGGGCCCATGGCGTGCGGGCGGGGTCGGCTGCCGATTCGGTCATGGGCTCACCGTAAGGCGTCGCAAGGGTGCGACGCACTAACTCGGTAGCACGTGCCGTGATCTTGTCGCGGCGGCGCGACACGGGGCGGGCCATAGACGGCGAGGATGCAGGCGTCAACGCCTCGGTTTCACGTCGCATAGTCGCAACGATAGATGACCGAACGGGCACAAGAAACGCCAAGCCGTACCCCTTGTGTCGCACAATTGCGACAGCTAGGCTCGTCGCATGGATGCGAACAATCGTCGCTCCGATGCGACATCGGTTCAGTTGAACCGAGAGCGGATCACCGAACTCCTCGCCAAGAGGGGCGTAACCGGACCGAGCGCCTCCGCCGAGTTCCTCGGCATCCACCGGTCCGTCTTCGCCCGCTGGATGGACCAGAAGATCCTGCCCAGCCTCCCCGCTGCGGTGCGAATCGCTCGCCGGCTGGAGGTAGCGGTCGAGGAACTGGTCGAGGACAAGGTGGCCTGAGATGGCCCGCTCGACGAAGCCTCAGCAGCAGCCGGCCGCTCTGGTCGGCACCACCCCTCTGATGGACGACGAGGCCCTGGCCCGCCGCCTCAACGTGAAGGTCTCGTGGGTCGAGGACGCCGCCAAGGCAGGCCGGATCCCCTGCACCTTCATCGGCCGGCACCGCCGGTACACCGAGGCGCACTTCCAGCAGATCGTCGCCGCCGGCGAACGCCCGGCCACCGCGCCGCTCGCCGCCTGAGACCCCGTCCGGGCCGCCCGGTCCGAGACGACGACAGGCGCCCCCGCAATCCGCCAAGACCGACAGGGACGCCCGAACGAAGGGATTAGACCATGACCGACACGGTCACCGCCCACACCACCGGCGCCGACCGGCGCCTCCTCGCCAACATCAGCCGGTGGCGCAAGGCCAACGGCTGGACCCGCAACTTGCGCGGCTTCCTCGTCAACCCGGACCGCACCCTCGGCGTCGACATCAGCGACGGCAGCGACGGCATGGGCACCGGCTTCCGCCTGATGCGCGGCGACCTGCTGCACAAGCCCACCGACTACCCGGCCGACAGCATCCGCCAGGCCGTTGACCTGCTGGCCGCTCTCGGAATCCTGCCGCCGCACCTGTCGTCGCAGTACGCGGCCGGTTTCGACTCGGCGCGGGAACTGACCGTCGACACCGCCGTCGGCGCCGTCACTGCCCACTTCGACGTCACCGAGAAGGACGTGGCCGACGTCAAGGCGTGGAGCACCCGCCGCTTGCAGATGCAGCTGAACTCGATCGCCAAGCGCGCCGCCGGCGGCACCCGATGACCGCCTTCGACCTCGGCAACCTCGGCCTCATCGTCGACCGGGCCGGCGCGACCCCGGCCCCCACCCGGCCGGCCACCACGCCCGCCGACCCGGCGCAGTACCCGCACACCCCGTGGCGTCCCCGCGTCGTCGCCGACTGCGGCCACATCGACGGCGACCTGTGCACCTGCGTCTGCGACACCACCCGCGACCGGATCGGCGTGGCACTCGCCCCCGAGTGGCTGCTGGAAGCGGCGCCGGCCACCCGCTGGTCGCAGTCCGGCGGCTACTGGAAGGCGGTGGCGTGATGCGCGTCGTCCTTGCCGCCGTCGCCCTCGCGCTGCTCCTCGCCGTCGCCGTCTACATCGGCGAGGTCATCGAACGCCACCACCAGGCCGCCGAGTGGCGCGCCGTCCGCGCCGACATCGACGCCCTCCACGCCGCCCTGATCGCGATTCCCGACGAGGCCGTCGAGTACCGGCAGCAGGTTGCCGCCGACCACCTGGCCCGCCGTCGGGCCGCCGTGGAGCGCCTCGACACCTACTACCTCGACATGAGAGGTGCCGCATGAACGGCTTCCCCAGCTTCATGTTCCTCGGCGGCGACGCCGACGGCGGAGTGACCGCCATCTGCGACCACTGGTCCCACGAGGCCCCCGGCCCGCTGCACAACAACGGCTTCGCCTACCACGCCGGCAACGGCGAGTCCGGCGCCCAGGGCCTGCCCTACTTCGCCGCCCTCGGCGACTTCATCGCCCACGTCCAGCAGCACGCCAGGAGCCACTGATGAACCCCGCCGACTGCTGCATCTGCGACCCGCACCTGTGCGCCACCGACGACACCGGCGAGCACTGCAACGACCGCTCGTGCGGGTTCTGCCTGCACGGCTGCCCCGCCCCCGACGGCGAGTGCTGCAACGCCGAGGACGCCGCGTGAACGCCCGCCAGGCCAAGCGCGAGGCGCACCGCATCGCCGCACTGATGATCCACCAGTACCTCGACCGGCCCGGCGACGACGACCCGGACGACTGGCCCCGCATCGAGGCCGCTCTCCGAGATCTCGCCGAGTCGCACGAGCGCCGCAGCTACCCGAGCGGAGACGCCCGGTGACCGCCCGGCCGTCGCGGCACCGCCGCCTCGCCGTCCTCGCCGCCCTGACCGCCCTCGCCTGGGTCCCGATCGCCGGACCCCTCCTGATCTGGAGCCTCGCATGACCACCACCACCGACGTCCAGGCCACCGTCGACAACTTCAACGCCGAGCACCTTCCCGGCGACTGGGTCCGCTACTGGACCGGCACCCGCGACGACGCTCCGAAGTACGGACAGACCCGCACCAAGGCCGAACTGCTCGGCGGGCACACCCCCGCCGTCTGGGTCACCACCGAGGCATCCTGCATCGCCCTCACCCACGTCGACGTGATCCCCGGCCAGCCAGACGACATCGCCGACGACAGCCGCGACCTGCCCGAGCTGGGCGGGGCGGCCGAGCGGGTGGGCGAGTACATCGCCGCCAACGGCGACGGCATCTACGACCTGCTCGACGGACACCCGCTGTACGCCCGCGACCTGGAGGCGCTGCGTCGGGCCGCCACGACCGTGGCCGGGCTGCGGAGCATGGTCGCCGAGCTGACCGCCGCCCTCGACCACGCCAACCGCGAACTCGCCGGAGCCCGCGCCGACCGCGACAGCGCCGTCAAGGCCAACACCGCCTGGGCTAACCAGACCGCCGCCGAGGACGCCGTCGTCGACGCCGCGAAGACCTGGCGCTGGTCGGGCGAAACGGCCGACGGACACCGCAAGGCCACGGCCGCACTCATGGCCGCCATCGACGCCCTGCCGAAGAACGAGGTGGCCCGGTGACCACCATCCCCGCCCAGCGCGTCGGCACCGTCCGCTACCTCCTCGCCGACCTCGCCACCGCCGCCTTCGGACCCGACCACCCCGGCGCCGACGAGCACTGGCTCGACCAACTGCGCACCGCCGCCGCCGTCTCCTGGCCCGACAGAACCCCCACCGCTGTCATTCCCGCCATCCGCCGGCCCGCCGCCGCACTTGCCGCCGTCGCCTACCGGCTCGTCGATGTTCCGTACCTCGGAGTGCTGCCCATCGGCCCGCTGGAGCCCGCCCGCATCGCCAACCACCTCGCCGCTGTGAACGGCGTCAACACCCGGGAGGCGCTGTGAGCACCGCCGGCCCCGCCGACCTGCTCGGCACCGTCCCGGAATGGCAGGAGCGAGCCCTGTGCTCGCAGGCCGACCCGGAGGCCTGGTTCCCGGAGAAGGGCGGCAGCACCCGCGAAGCGAAGCGCATCTGCTCGCGCTGCGAGGTCAAGGCCGAGTGCCTGGAGTACGCGCTGAAGACCGACACCCGGTTCGGCGTCTGGGGCGGCCTGTCCGAGAACGAGCGCCGGAAGCTCAAGCGGAGGGCGGCATGAGCGCCCCCACCGTGCTGCCGCTGGGCTGCGCCGTCGACGGCTGCGGCGTCCCCCGCCGCAACCACGACGCCCCCGACCACACGTACGTGCCGCCCGGCATGGGCACCGTCCTCGCCCGCGCCGCCGCCCTCAAGACCTGCCGGCACTGGATCGGCGACGAGGCCCGCGAGTGCGGCAGCCAGGTCGGCGTCCGCGCCTTCATCCAGGGCCCCCGCTGCCCCATTCACGACCCGAGCAACCAGGGAGGCGCGGCATGACGACCACCCTGCACCAGCCCGAGCTGGTCATGGACCACGACGAGATCCGCCGCGACCGCGACCGGTGGCTGGCCGAACGTGCGACCGGCATCGGCGCCAGCGAGATCGCCGCCGTCCTCGGCATCAGCCCGTACGACAGCCCCTTCTCCCTCTACTGGCGCAAGAAGCTCGGGACGGTCACCGAGATGACCGAGGCCATGGAGTGGGGCCTGCGCCACGAGGCCACCATCGCCGAGAAGTTCCGCGAGAACCACCCCGAGTTCATCAGCGTCCCGGGCGGCCTCTACCGGCACCCGCAGCACCGCTGGATGCTCGCCACCCCCGACCTGATCCTGGAGAACGTCGAGCCGAGCCGCGACGAACTCGCGCAGATCAAGACCACCTGGTCGTGGGACGGCTGGGGCACCCCCGGCACCGGGCAGATCCCCGCCCACTACGCCGCCCAGGTCCAGCAGGAGATGACCGTCTACGGCGCCCGCCGCTGCTGGCTGCCGGTGCTGTGCGGCGGCAACTCCTACCGCGAGTACGTCGTCGAGTGGGACCCCCAGGACGCCCAGACCATCATCTTCGCCGGCATCGACTTCACGCGACGCCTTGCCGAGGACAACCCCCCGGACCTCGACGGCAGCGCCGCCACCACGTCCGCCCTCAAGCAGCTGCACCCCACGGTCGTCGACGAGGTCGTCACCATCCCGCAGCACCTCGCCGACCAGTACGCCACCCGGCGAGCCCTGCTTGACGACGCCAAGACGGCACTCGCCGAGGTCGAGAACCAGATCCGCGGCCTACTCGGCGACGCCCGCACCGCCGTGTGCGACGGCCGAAAGGTCGCCCAGCGGTCCGTCTACGACACCACCCGCATCGACACGAAGCGGCTCAAGGCCGAGCAGCCCGACGTGCACGCCGCCTACGCCACCACCAGCACCGTCAACAAGCTCATCGCCTGCAAGGAGAACTCGTGAGCAGCGTCAGCAACGCCGTCGCCCAGCGCGAGCAGGGCCCCGCCGCCCTCGTCGAGCAGTACCGCGACGACCTCGCCATGGTCGCCCCGTCCCACGTCAACCCCGACAAGCTCTACCGCACCATGATCGGCCTGCTGCGCGGCAACGACCAGCTCGCCCGCGTCGCCGCCGCCAACCCCGGCAGCTTCATGGCCGCCGTCTTCGAGTGCGCCGAACTCGGCCACCGCCCCGGCGACACGTACCACTTCGTGCCGTTCGGCGGGAAGGTCACCGGGATCGAGGACTACAAGGGCGAGATCGAGCGCATGTACCGCGCCGGCGCCGTCATCTCCGTCAAGGCCGAGATCGTCTACGCCAACGACACCTACGAGTTCGACGAGCAGACCATGGACCGCCCGCTGCACAAGCGTGACCGGTTCGCCGGGAAGTCCGAGCGCGGCGAGATGGTCGGCGTCTACGCCTACGCCGTCATGCGCGGCGGCGCCCTCTCCCGCGTCATCGAGATGGGCAAGGAGGAGGTCAACGAGCACAAGGCCGCGGCGAACGGCACCCACAAGGACGACTCGCCGTGGAACAAGTGGCCCCGCTCGATGTGGCTGAAGACGGCCGTGCACGAGCTGGCGAAGTGGGTGCCCACCAGCAACGAGTACCTCACCGACCAGGCCCGCGCCGCCGGTGAGGCCGCCCGCATCGCCAACCAGCCCGCCAGCACCCCGCCCGCCCCGCAACAGCCCGCCGAGCCGGTGCGCGCCGAGGTCTACACCGGCGAGGTCATCACCCCGAGCGGGGTGGCCTGAGACATGACCACCACCGCCACCCGCCACCGACCGAGCCTCACCGCCACCAGCGGCCCCTACGCCCGGCCACCGCACTGCGACAACCACAAGTACCAGGCCGGCTGCGCCAAGTGCCGCCGCTACCAGTCATGGAGTGCCCGACGCCAGCGGCTCTCCGTCGAACTCGCCCAGCCCCTCAGCTACGGCATCGACAAGGTGCGCGGGCACATCCTCGCCCTCCAGCAGGCCGGCATGCGCATCGACGAGATCGCTGCCGCCGCCGACATGAGTTGCAGCACCGTCTCCGGCATCCGCTACCAGGCCAACCGGCGGTTCGTGTGCCGCGACAACGCCCTGCGCATTCTCGCCGTCTCGGCCCCCGACCGGGAGCCCGGGCCGCGCACCCCCAACCTCGTGCCGGTCGTCGGAACCCTGCGCCGCATGCGGGCACTCGCCCGGCTCGGCTGGACGTTCGCCGACATCATCGCCGCCGGCGGATCCGCCATCCACCGCCTCGACCAGGTCAAGGACCAGGAGTGGGTGACGGAGCGGTTCGCCGCCGCCGTCAAGACCGCCTACGAGGCGCTGTCGATGCGTCAGGGGCCGTCGATCTACACGGCCGCCCGCGCCGCGAAGAAGGGCTGGCCGCCGCCGCTGGCCTGGGATGACGAAGCCCTCGACGACCCCAACGCCGAGCCCGACCTCGGCGACCCCAACGCCGAGGTCATCGACGAAATCGCCGTCCGCCGCGCCCTCGCCGGCGAACGCGTCTCCCTCACCCGCACCGAGCGCGACCGCGCCATCGCCATCGGCCTCGACCGCGGCATGACCGCCGCCGACATCGCCCGCGCCCTGCACATCAGCGGCAGCCGCGCCCTGGAACTCGTCAAGCGCGTCCGCACCACCCAGGCCGCCTGATGACGGCCCGCCCCGCCCGGACCCGGCCGGCACCGCGCATCGAGCGCGCGACGGGGCCCCGCCACACGACCAGCACGACCACGACCAGGGGGGACCTGATGACCAGCACCACCCCGAGCGCCGGCGGGATCCTCGCCGCCTCCGACGCCTTGCAGGGCCCTCAGCAGACCTTCAACCGCGAGCAGGTCGCCTACCTGATGCACCTCGCCTACGAGTCCGGGCGCACCGCCGAGTACGTCGCCGACGTCGCCGAGCTGCACGCCACCTGGGCCCGCCATCCGCAGCAGCGAACCACCGCCGAGGAGCGCTACCAGCAGCGCATGGCGGAGATGGCCGCCTGCGCCGCCCAGATCAACGCCGAACTCGGCAGACCGCCCGGCTACCGCTACGACGGCGGGCCCGTCGACTGGGAGACCGGCCGCCCGCTGGCCCCCGGCGAGCAGGTGACGGCATGACCGTCGACATCGACTGGGAGGGCATGGACACCGTGGCGCCGGAAGAACCCAACCCGTTCGACCCCGACCGGCACCCGGAAGAGCACGCCGCCTGGGAGAAGCAGACCGCCTCCGCCCGCGCCCAGGTCGAAGCCGCCCGCGTCCGGCAGCGCGAAGAGCTGGCCCGCCAGCGCGAGGAGCGCAAGGCGCGCTACCTCGAGGAGGAGACCGAGCGGGAACTGATCCGGCTCAAGGCCCGCGCCGCCGCCCAGGCCACCTACGACGAAGAGCAGGCGGTACTGGCCAAGGCCCAGGCCGACGACGCGGCCCGCGTGCACGACGGCGCGAGCTTCCTGTTCGACCTGCCCCCGACGCCCCCCGCGCTGTGGGGCAAGGGCGAGGACATCCTGTGGGCCCGCGGCGAGGCACTGATGATCGCCGGCCCGCAGGGCGTCGGGAAGACCACCATCGCTGGGCAGCTCCTGCGCGCCGTCGCCGGCATCTCCGGCGAGGTGCTCGGCTTCCCCGTCGAGCCGTGCGAGCAGCGGGTGCTGTACCTGGCGATGGACCGGCCCGAGCAGGCCCGCCGCAACCTCGCCCGCATGTTCGCCGACGCCGAAGAGGAGATCGGCCGTTCCTACCTCGCCGAGGTGCTGCGGTTCTGGTCCGGGCCGCCGCCGACGGACTTCGCCGCCGACCCGGCCGGCCTGCTGCGCCTGGCCCAGCAGCACGGCGCCGACGTGGTGTTCGTCGACAGCCTCAAGGACGCCGCGGTGGGCCTGTCGAAGGACGAGGTCGGCGCCGGCTACAACCGGGCCCGCCAGCTCGCCCTCGCCGAGGGCGTCCAGATCGTCGAGCTGCACCACGTGGTGAAGAGCGGCGCGGACGGCGGGAAGCCGAACAACATCAACGGCATCTACGGCTCGACGTGGCTCACGTCCGGCTGCGGCTCGGTGGTGCTGCTGTGGGGCGACCCGGGCGACCCGGTCATCGACTTCACCCACCTCAAGCAGCCCATGAACGAGGTGGGGCCGCTGCGGGTGCTGCACAACCGGGAGACCGGCCTGTCGGAGGTGTTCCACAACGAGGACACCGACGTGATGGTGCTGGCCCGCCGCTGCGTGACCGACGGGATCTCGGCGAACGAGGCGGCGGGGCGGATCTTCTCGACGGAGAAGCCGACCGCCGCGCAGGTGGAGAAGGCCCGCCGGAAGCTGCGCGAGCTGGTGAAGCAGGGCCTGTTGACGGAGCGCGCCGAGACGGGCGGGAAGGGCGGCCGGGGTCACGGAACCCGCTGGTTCGCCGCCGCTCCCGCGTCCTGGATGCCCGATTCGGAGGCCAGCGATGACCGACACGAGCGGTGACATGTCAGCCACGCAGCGTGGCGAAGAAACTCACGGAGAAAGTCACACGTCGATGTCTGGCAGAAAGTCACGGGGAAAGTCACGCATCGATACGTCCGCCGAGTTTCCGCAGGTCACAAACTCACGCGGCTCGGAAGAGAAAGTCACGCGGCCCCTCCCTCGGAAAGTCACGTTTTCCGGCCTCTCTATAGGGAGGCCGGAACGTGACCCGAGAGGGGGGAGAGATCAACAAAACACCCCCAGCGCGGAGCCCGAGCCCGTCGGCCCCATCGCTGAGAAGTTGCTCGACCGGCTCGCAGCGCAACAGGCCGACCCAGACCTCGCCGCCCGCCAGACCGAAGCCATCCGCCGCCTCGCCCGCCAGAAGCCCGCCATCCGTAGGGAGACCCGATGAGCCAGCCCACCGCCCAGCCCACCGCTACGTGCGGCTTCCCCGGACAGCCCGGACCCGCCGGCCACATCCCCGCCTGCCAGCTCTGCCCCAACTCGCCGACCTACTGGCGCAACAAGCTCACCGCCCAGGAGCGCACCCGCGTCGAGGCGGCCGAGACCGGCCAGTGGAAGGCCCCCGCCGAGGTGACCCGATGACCCAGCCCAGCCCGCCGCACGTCACCGAGTGGCTCCGCCAGGCAGCCGCCGACCAGACGCCCGGCACCATCGACGACCCCGCCCGCCTTCGCGCCCGCCTCGCTCCCAAGGTGCTCGGCCTCGACCTTTCGCTCACATGCACCGGCATCGCCGGCAACGGCTGGACCGAAGCCCTCAAGCCCCCGCCCGGCCTCCGCGGCGTCGACCGCATCCTCTGGATCCGCGACAGCCTCACCGCCCGCTGGCTCCGCAGCATCGACCTCGCCGCCGTCGAGGGACCCTCGTACGGCAGTCAGGGCAGCAGCCGCCAGTCCGGGCACCACGAACGCGCCGGACTGTGGTGGACCGTCGTGATCGCCCTCCGCGCCCGCGAGATCCCCGTCGCCGTTATCCCGCCCGCCAGCCTCAAGAAGTACGCCACCGGCCGCGGCAACGCAGACAAGTCGCTCATGGTGCTCGCCGCCGCCCGCCACTGGAAGTGGTACGAGGGCACCGCCGACGAGGCCGACGCGCTGTGGCTCGCCGCTATGGCCGCCCACCACCTCGGCCACCCCCTCGCGGACATGCCGAAGACGCACCGGGCCGCCCTCGACGCCGTGCAGTGGCCCGACCTGCCCGCGCCGGTGGTGGTGCCGCACCAGACCGGCCACACCGACCACACCGCCAAGGAGGCGTCATGACCCGCCCCGCCCGCATCTTCACCCTCGCCGCCACCTACATCAGCACCATCGCCGCCGCCAACTGGGCCGTCGCCACCTACGGCGCCATCCCTATCGGCCTCGGCCTGCTCGCCCCCGCCGGAGTCCTCTTCGCCGGCCTCGCCTTCACCCTGCGCGACCTGCTCCACGAAGCCGCCGGATGGGCGTGGACCGTCGCCGCCATCTTCGCCGGCACCGCCCTGTCGGTGGCCATCGCCGGGCCCGGACTCGCACTCGCCGCCGGCGCCGCGTTCCTCGTTTCCGAACTGGCCGACCTCGCCGTCTACACGCCGCTGCGCCGCCGCCGCTGGCTGCTGGCAGTCGCCGCCTCCAACGCCGTCGGGCTCGTCGTCGACTCCGCCCTGTTCCTGTGGCTCGCCTTCGGGTCGCTGGCGTTCCTGCCCGGGCAGATCGTCGGCAAGACCTACATGACCGTCGCCGCCGTGATCGTGCTCGCCACGATTCGGGCCCGCCGCCGGACGGTCGTGGCCTGATGGACTTCTACGTCGGCGCCGACGCCCACTGGCTTGGCCGGGCCAGCTACCCGCTCATGGTGTCGTTCGGGCGACTCCGGCGACTCAAGCAACTGCCGGAGGCCCTGGACTGGTGGGTGGAGGACTCCCGAGGATTCTCGGAGCTGTCCCAGCACGGCCGCTGGACGATCACCCCGCAGGAGTACGTGGCAGCACTGCGTCGCCACGCCCAGGAGATCGGGATGCTTCGCTGGGCCAGCCCGCAGGACTGGATGTGCGAGCCGTGGATCACCGCGAAGACCGGCCTGACCGTCCGAGAGCACCAGCGGCGCAGTGTCGACAACCTGCTCGAACTGCGAGCCCTGCTTGACCAGCCCGGCGACCCGCACATCGTGCCCGTCTTGCAGGGCTGGGAACCGGCCGACTACCTGCGCTGCTGGGAGATGTACGACGCGGCCGGAGTCGACCTCCTCGCCGAGCCGGTCGTTGGGCTCGGCTCCACCTGCCGGCGCGAAGCCACGGCCGAAGTGCAGGAGCTGGTGGAGGCGTTCGCCGCGCGCGGGGTGCGGCTGCACGCGTACGGCGCGAAGACCCGCGGCCTGCTGATGTATGGGCAGTTGCTCGCCTCCGCCGACTCGTTTGCCTGGTCGGCCGGAGCCCGCAAGCGGATTGGCCGCTGCCGGCACGGGGTCGTCAAGTGGGAAGCCAACTGCCCGGTCCGGGCCCGCGAGTGGCGTGACGTCGTGCTCGCCAACGTCGCCACCGCGCACCGCCGACCGCACCAGGGGTCCCTGGTCGACATGTTCGGGGTGGCGGCGTGAGTGACGAGTCCCCGATGGTCGGCCCTTACTACTGCGACTGCTGCGGCCGAGTACGTCCGGCCGACGACGCGTACCCGCAGCCGGACCGACGGGTGCTCTGCGGCAACTGCGACAGCGGCGATCAGCCCGGCTGCGCGAACTGCAACGGCATGACCGGTACCGCCAGAAGCAGTGTCTTGGCGGCAAAGAACGATCAAGGAGGAACTGTGAAGTCCAACCGCCTCGCCGGCCACACCCTGCGGAACGAGGGCCGGGTCTACGACCTCCGCGGACAGAGAGCGTGCTGCGGTCCGGCCTTCTGCTCCTGCGGTGCCCAGTCGGACGACGTGATGCACACCGTCTCCGCCCGGCAGCGATGGCACCGCGAGCACAAGGCCGCCGTCAAGGCCGCCTCTGCATCGCGATAACTGACATTCCCCAGGACCAGAAAGAGAAATCGACATGAGCGGCAACGAAGAGTTCCTGGCGTTCCTCCGCCGCAATACCGAGCGGTACGAGGAGATCAAGCACCTCAGCAACCGGGTCAGCCGCACCGCCACCCGGTATGCCGAGGCGATCTACGAGGTCGTCATGGACGACGAGACCCGTGCGCTGTCCGACCACGACCTGGTCGTGCTGTGCGACGACGGGAACGCCTGCTTCGGCGGCGCGGTCCGGTCGCCGCGCGACAGGACGGTCACCGTCGCGGTCTACACGGACTGATCGGAGGGGGTGCCACTTCCAACGAAGTGGCACAGGGCACCGGGAGTGATCGAACCGCCACCTAAACCCGGGCCACAAATGGGGCCACAAGTGCAGGACCACAAGAGAGTCACAGAAAGGGATTGAGGCACAGTGACCGAGCCGCACGTGGGACTCGAACTCGGGTACGCCCGCGTCTCCACTACCAAGCAGCACCTCGACCGCCAGATCGACGCCATCCTCAAGGTTGGCGTTCCCATGGAGCGGCTCTACGTCGACAAGCGCACCGGCTCCAGCGTCGACCGCGAGGGCCTCAAGAAGCTGATCAGCTACGTCCGCCCCGGCGACACGATCGTGGTCTACACCCTCGACCGGCTCGGCCGGAACCTGCGCGAGGTGCTGAACGTCGCGCACGACCTGGAGCAGCGCGGCGTCGGCGTCCGGTCGCTGGCCGACCCGCTGCCCATCGACACCCGCTCGACTGGCATGGGCCGCATCGCCTTCATGCTGCTGGCCCTGTTCGCCGAGATGGAGCGGGTGTTTACCGCCGAGCGCGCCGCCCATGCCCGGGCGGTCGCCCAGGCGCAGGGCCGCAACATCGGCCGGCCCAAGGCTCACAGCGCCGCGCAGATCGAGCACGCCCAGTTGCTGCGGGAGCGCGGCGAGAGCTTGTCCCAGATCAGCCACAAGACGGGGATTCCGAAGTCGTCGCTGCGCCGCTACCTCGGCAGCCACGAGACCACCGCCGCGCCGCGTTGAGCGGCCAGACCGAAAGGACCACCGTGGCAGACCGGCAGATCGGTGCGGTCGAACTGTTCTCGACGCCCGGCACCGACCGCGACTGCGCCCTCGCCATGCTCAACCAGTCACGCCAGCGCGGCGGCATCAGCGACATCCAGGTCGAGCACCTGCTCGCCATCGGCTACCGCGCCGGGCAAGCGGCCGAGCGGGCGGTGACGACTCAGCGGATCGCGGACGCTCTGGTCCGTGCCAGCAACGACATCGTGTCCGCTCGGGCCGGTCGACGGGTTGCCACGCCAAGGCTCGTCCTGACGCCGCAGCGCATCTCGAAGTGGCTGCGTGACCTCGCCCGCACCTACCACCAGGCCCCGTAGACGCCGGTGGCCCTCCGGCTGCACACCAGAGGGCCACCACCACCCCGCAGGGCGGCACACACGCGCAGGCCAGCCTACAACCGGGGGGACACCGTGACCTCGACCCTTTGCATCGCCGACCACTGCGGCATCACCGGCCAGCACCAGCCTGACTGCCCCAACCCGACCACCTGCCGCGGCTGCCTGCCCCGCCCGGCCGCCGACGGGCTGCGCCTGTGCGAGGTGGACACCCGCCGCATCGCCGAGGACGCCCGCACCGCCGCCGTGCTCCACGAAGACCTGGCGCTCACCCTGATCCGGCGTGGTCGTGGCGGGGAGCGGGTCGCGTCGTCGAGCCTGTCCGCGCCGGTGCCCGACGACGAGGTGATGGAGGCCCGACACGCGATCCGAGCCACCCTCGTGTCGCTGGTGCGGATCATCGCCGACGAAAGGGGCCTCCATTTGCCCGCTGACGAGGTTTCAGCCCTCGGTGCATACGTGGCCCACCATGCGGTGTGGTTGGCCGCTCACGGGGCCGCTGACGAGCACGCGCGGGATCTGCGGGACATCGCCGGTGATCCGCGCACCCGACGCCTCGCCTACCCGGCCGGCACCGACCGGCTCTACATCGGCGACTGCCCGCTGATCGTGGCCGACCTCGACGGCGCCAACGAGGGCCCGTGCGGGACGCGGCTGCACGCGTACGGCGACCAGCCGCTCGTGCAGTGCACCGGCTGCGGCACGGAGGAGACCGTCGAGTGGTGGCAGCGGCAGCTCGTCGGGGACGCCCCGGTCGAGGTGGACGCGTACACGGCGGCGGCGGACCTGGCGATGCGGCACCGGCGGGAGGTGACGCCGGCGATGCTGCGGAAGTGGGCGTTCAAGGGCGACGTCAAGCCGCTGGGCAAGGACGGGAAGGGGCGGACGGTGTTCGACCTCAACGAGCTGCGCGGGCACGCCACGAAGCTGTGGGCGCAGGTGGCAGCATGAGCAGCGCGGACGCCCTGGTGACCTGGCTGCGCGAGCAAATTACCGCCGCAGAGACGAGCACCCGCACCCTGCTCCTCTGGGCACAGCAGACGATCCTGACCCTGCAAGACCCGAAGCTCCTCGGCAAGCACATCCCCGGATGGCACGACTGGCCCGACGTAGAGAAGATGTGCCAGCAGCGCCTCACCGAGCTGGACGCCAAGCGGCGCATCCTCGACGAATTCACTTCGGCGCAGCATTGGGCCGACACGCTCAGGGCTGAGGGCAAGCACGTTCAGGCGGAGCCGTACGCACGTCAAGCGGGCACTTGGCTCAGCGCCGCTCGCCTGCTCGCCCTGCCGTTTGCCGGCCAGCCCGGCTACCGCGACGAGTGGCGACCCTGAGCGCGTCAGCTTGACATGTCAACGATCTCGGAACACCATGTGAAGTAGCCTGACCTCAGTCAGCTTTGAAGCCCCGTCAGCGTCTCTACGCCGGCGGGGCTTCGTCATGCCCGGGCTCGGGGCGGGGGGTCAGCGGGCAGGCCGAGGCAAGCGGGGCCCGGCCTGCCCGCACACCCGGGAGGTGGACGATGCGACGCCCACCGGTGCTCATGCTCGCCCTGCACCTGGCCGTCATCGTCGGCGGACTCATCGCCGTGTGCGTCTGGTACCCGACGAGGTGAGCACAGGAGGTCAGCAGTGGCCCGCCGACTCTGCCTCGACTGCGGCACCCTCACCGACGGCACCAGGTGCGCCGATTGTCAGCGACCGAGGGAGCGGGCGGCGCTGCATGCCAAGCGAGAGCGCAGACCGCGGCCCAGCTACGCCGAGGAGAGACGCAGAGCGGCGGCCGTGGCGGCGCACAGGCGGGAGCAGGGCGACTGGTGTTCCGGCTGGCGTCGCGAACCGCACGAGGCAACGGACCTGACCGCGGACCACGTAGACGCCGTTGCCGCAGGTGGCAGCGAGCATGGCGTGCTGCAGGTGCTGTGTCGCTCGTGCAACAGCGCTAAGGGCGCCCGCTAGCTTGTTACGCAGCGTAACCCCGGAGGCGTCACTCACGGTGACGAGCGGCCTCGGAAAAATCTGATCATGGCGAAAGCTGGACCCCCGGGGCAGGTCGCTCGCTTTCTGTACGGTTCCCACGTTCGCCAGCCCGTCACCTAGCGTGAACGGTGACGCAGAGTGTTGCGGAGGGTGATGATGCCTCAGCCGCCGAAGCACGATCCGGTCCGCCGCAACTCCCGTGTCGGCCCCGTGATGCTGCCCGCGAAGGGCCGTGAAGGTAACCCGCCGACGTGGCCGCTACCAGGGCGGATGTCGCCGGCCGAGCGTGAGGCGTGGGCGCAGTTGTGGGCTACGCCGCAGGCGGTGGCGTGGGAGCAGATGGGCTGGACTCGGACGGTGGCCCGTTACTGCCGGGTGATGGTGGCGGCTGAGCAGCCGGACGCCTCCGCGGCGATTCTGGCGCAGGTGACCGCCCTCGAGGACCGCCTCGGTCTGACACCGAAGTCGATGCGGCTGCTGCTGTGGCAGATCGCCGTTGACGAGGTCGCACAGAAGCGGGAGCAGTCCGAGGGCGCCCGGGGGCGCATCAAGGCGGTCGGCTGATGCCGTGGCGGGGCCCGAACGAGCCTGGCGAGTTCCCCACCTTGGGCTACGACGTCGGGGAGTGGATCGAGGAGAACGTCGTGATCCCCGACGGCTACCGGATGGGCGAGCCGTACCGGCTGACCGACGAGATGTGGACGTTCCTCATCCACTACTACCGGCTATACCCGCACGCGGGTCCCTGGCCGGCGCCGGACGCCCTGCGGTACACCGGCGGGCAATTGCGGCGCTCGCAGAAGTGGGGCAAGGACCCGTTCGGCGCGGCCATCATCCTGGCGGAGGCGCTCGGCCCGACCCGCTTCGACGGCTGGAACGCTGACGGGGAGCCGGTGGGCGCCCCGTATCCGACGCCGCTGATCGTGTGTTTGGGAACGTCGGAGGACCAGACCGACAACACGTGGCGTCCGCTGCTGTCGTCCCTGCGCAACGGGCCGCTGATCAACCTGTCGGGCATCGACGCCGGCGAGACGAAGGTGACGCTGCCTGGCGGGGGGAAGATCGAGCCGGTTACGACCAGCGCGAAGGCGCGGTTGGGTGCGCCGCTGACGTTCCTGACGATCACCGAGTCGCACCTGTTCACGCTGCAGGGCGGCTACCGCAAGGTGGCCGGCGCGGTGAAGCGGAACGTCGCTGGCATGGACGGCCGTTGGCTGGAGCTGACGAACGCCTGGGATCCGACGGAGGGCTCCGAGGCCCAGGTCACCGCCGAGTCGGGCGATGACCGGGTGCACGTGGACACGATCGAGCCGCAGCGCGTCGAGGATCTGAGCAACGACGAGGCCCTGTATGCGGAGCTGCTGCGCCAGTACGGCCACAGTTCCCGGGAGCGCGGCGGTTGGGTGAACATCCGCGGCCGGATCATGCACGAGGTGCGGTCGGCCCGGTACATGGAGGCTGACCGGCGCCGGTTCTTCCTCAACGAGATCGTCGTCGGTGAGTCGGTTTTCGTGCTGCCCGAGGCGTGGGACCTCCAAGCCCGACCCGACGAGGGGCTCCGGTCAGGCGACGGTATCGCGTTGGGCTTCGACGGATCGAAGTACCGGGATGCCACCGCGCTGATCGCGTGCCGGATCTCGGATGGGCATCTGGTTCAGATCCGGGTGTGGGAGCGACCGAAGGATGCCAAGCCGGACTGGCGGGTGCCGTCGGCGGAGGTCGACAAGGCCGTGAAGGACACCTTCGGCGCCTACTCGGTGGCGGTTATGTTCGCCGACCCGTATCGGTGGCAGGACTACCTGGATTCGTGGTCGGCGTTGTGGCCGGACCGGATCGTGGAGTTCCCGACGAACGTGCAGCAGCGCATGGACAAGGCCATTGAGCGGTTCACCACGGCGTTTGCCGGCCGGGAGTTCACCCACGACGGCAGTGAGGCGTTGAGCAGGCACGCGAAGAACGCGGTGATTGTCAAGGGCGACCGGAAGCGGGCCCGCCCGGGCGAGGACGAACTGATTACGACGCACTACCTGAAGCTGGCGAAGCGCGGCGAGGGCATGTGGATCGACGCGGCTGTCGCGGCGGTGCTGGCGCGGACGGCTCGCGCCCACGCGATTGAGCACGGCTGGGCTCCGAAGCCGCCGTCCGCGCCACCGGTGGTGGTGTCGGCTGGCCGGTCGGAGCCGGGCTGGGAGACAGACGGATTGGCCTCGGCGGGCTTCTGAGAGGGGTGAGGGCCGATGACCGCACCGGTGAACGAGATCGGCTACGCCCACCAGGGCAACTCGTGGTGGACGACCGACGAGGAGCCGACGCCGGAGCTGCGCTGGCCCGAGTCGGTGGCCGTGTACGACGCCATGCGCAGCCAGGACTCACAGGTCGGGTCGGTGCTGCGCGCGGTGACGTACCCGCTGCGCCGCACCCCGTGGCGCATCGACCCGGCGGGCGCCCGCGACGAGGTGGTGCAGCTGGTCGCGGAGGACCTGGGGCTGCCGGTGGCGGGCCGGAACCCGCAGCCGATGCCTCGCACCCGGGACCGGTTCTCGTGGGCGGAGCACCTACGGCTGGCGCTGCTGATGCTGCCGTTCGGTCACATGTTCTTCGAGCAGGTGTACCGCATCGATCCGCAGGGCCGCGCGCGGTTGCGCAAGCTCGCGGAGCGAATGCCCCGCACCATCGAGAAGATCGACGTTGCTTCTGATGGCGGGCTGATCTCGATCACCCAGTACAGCTCGAAGACTGGCGACCGTGCCCGACCGATCCCAGTGGACCGACTGGTCGCCTACGTGCTGGAGCGCGAGGGCGGCAACTGGCTGGGCCGGTCGGTGCTGCGGGGCTGCTACAAGAACTGGCTTATCAAGGACCGGCTGCTGCGCGTGCAGGCGCAGACGATCGAGCGCAACGGCATGGGCGTGCCGCTCTACACCGGCGCCGAGGGCGAGACGGACCTGACCAAGGGCGCCCAGATGGCGCAGTCGTGGCGGGCCGGCCAGTCCGCCGGTTCGGCGATCCCGTACGGCGCGAAGATGGAGCTGCTCGGGGTGTCGGGCGAGCTGCCGGACGCTGACAAGCCGATCCGCTACCACGACGAGCAGATCGCCCGCGCGGTCCTCGCCCACTTCCTCAACCTGGGCACCCAGACCGGCTCGTGGGCTTTGGGCACCACCTTCGCCGACTTCTTCACTCTCAGCCTTCAGACCCTCGCCGAGCAGGTCGCCGACGTCGCCACCCAGCACATCGTCGAGGACCTGGTCGACCTGAACTTCGGGGAGTCCGAGCCCGCGCCGCGGATCGTGTTCGACGAGATCGGCTCGCGGCAGGCGGCTACCGCGCAGGCCCTGAAGATGCTCGCCGACGCAGGGATTCTGCTGCCCGACCGGTCGCTGGAAGAGGCAGCCCGGCAGGCGTACGGGCTCCCGCCAAAGGACTACCGGCCCGCAGCGACCCCACCCCCGGAGGACACCGATGCCTGAGCACACGCTGCCCGAGCTGCCGCCCCATCTGGAGCGGCTACGGGCCCGGCCCACAGCGAAGGCGGGCGACTGGTACCGCATTGAGGCGAAGGCGGGCACCCGGTCGGCCGTGGTGTCCATCTACGACGAGATCGGCTGGGCGGGCACCAGCGCGAAGGACTTCGCTGGCGAACTCCGCGCCCTGGACGCCGACGAGATCACGCTGCGGCTCAACTCGCCCGGTGGAGACGCGTGGGACGGCATTGCGATCTACAACGCGCTGCGAGACCACAAGGCCACCGTGCACGTGGTCGTGGACGGGCTGGCGGCCAGCGCGGCGAGCTTCATCGCGCAGGCCGGCGACCGGATCACCATGAACCGCGGCGCGCAGATGATGATCCACGACGCCGCCGGCCTGGCGATCGGCAACGCCCGG
Source organism: Micromonospora sp. NPDC023633 (assembly GCF_040640035.1). Taxonomy (NCBI): domain Bacteria; kingdom Bacillati; phylum Actinomycetota; class Actinomycetes; order Micromonosporales; family Micromonosporaceae; genus Micromonospora; species Micromonospora sp. NPDC023633. The sequence goes on from NZ_JBFABB010000041.1 coordinate 51,333, forward strand.
GACATGCGGGACATGGCCGAGGTCCTCGACCGGGTGTCGGACTCGATCGCCGGCATCTACGCCGCCCGCTCCGGCCGACCGATGGCCGAGTTCCGCGAGGCCATGGCCCGCGACACCTGGTACACGGCCGCCGAGGCAGTCGACGCCGGGCTGGCCGACGAGGTCGCCGCCGACCCGGACGACTCGCCGTCGTCCGCCGCGAACTCCTCACGGCCGAAGGTCACGGCCGCTGAGGCTGCCCGCCGCATCCACGCGGCGGCGCGGAAGACCACCACCGCCAACCAGGCGGGGGACGCAACGAAGAAGGGAGCCGGCCGCATGGATCCGGCAAAGATCCGAGAGGCGCTGGGGCTGGCTCCTGGCGCTTCCGACGACGAGGTGAGGGCGGCTCTTGGGTCGGCCGGTCTCGTCCAGAACACCCAGCCCACCGGCCCGGCTCCGGCGCCCACGCCCCAGCCGGCCCCGACCCCGACGCCGGGCTCCCCGGCGCCGTCGCCGGACGGCCCCGCTCCCCAGCCCTCGTCCCCGCGCCCCACGGCGGCCGGGACGATGGTGATCGACCAGGCGGCGTGGGACGCCCAGCAGGAGGCCATCAGGCGCCTGGAGGCCGCCGACGCGCGCCGCCGGCGCGACGAGCGCGACCAGGTCATCAACCAGGCGGTGCAGGACGGAAAGTTCCCGCCGGCTCGCAAGGACCACTGGGTGCGGCTGTGGGATGCCGACCCTGAGGGCACTCGGACCGTCATCGACGGCCTCGCCCGCAACGTCATGCCGGTCGCGGCGCTCGGCTACGCCGGTGACGGCGCCGACGCCGACGCCGACTTCGAGCGCGAGTTCGCCGGGCTGTTCCCGCCGAGCCGGAAGGGGCGCTGAACCATGACCGACTACACCCCGGTCTACACCGGCGGCGTGAAGCCGTTCACCTCGACCGCTTCGGCGGCCATCACCGGCGGTCAGGTGGTTGAGGCCACCACGACCGGCGCCATCGGCCCGGCCGGCGCCGCGTCCACCAAGGTCGTCGGAGTCGCCGCGCACGACGCGGCCAGCGGCGCGCGGGTCACCGTGTGGCCGATCGCCAACTGCATCCACGAGACCACATCCCCGGCCGGCGCTGCCGTCGGTGTGGCGCTCATCGCGGCTGCCGCCGGCACCGTCAACCCCGTCGCGGCCGAGACCGGGCTTGCCCTGCTCGGCGTGACCCTCACTACCGGCGGCGCGGGCACCAAGGTCCGCTGGATCGGTCGATAACCCCCGAAAGGAGTTAAGCAATGCCTGGTACGTTCCCGGCAGCTGCGCCCACCCTTTCGGGCGACACGCTGACCATCAGCCGGTTCCTCGCGAGCCCGGCGGCCATCCAGCGGCGACTCAGGGACTTCCGCGACCTGCGGTTCGTCTCCGACCAGTTGCTCACCCAGCGGTTCCGGTCGCAGGGCGGTGCGGTGCTCTACGAGCAGTCGGAGCCGAACGTCACCGACCGCACCGCTGAGGCCGTGTCGCCCGGGTCGGAGTACCCGTACGCCAACCTCGGCACCGGCACCGCCGCCGTCGCGGCGATCCAGAAGTGGGGACAGAAGGTTCTGCTGACGGACGAGGAACTCGCCCGCGCCACCTTCCCCGGCACGGCGGTCGACCGGAAGATGCGCAAGGTCGTCAACTCGACCATCAAGCAGGTCGACGCGATCGCCATGTCCGCGATCTACGCGGCGGTCACGCAGACCTTCGCCGCGACCACCCAGTGGAGCGCCGCTTCGCCGACGTTCCTGCGGGACATCCTGCGGGCCAAGGCCGTCATCGTGGGCCTCAACCAGGGCTACATGCCTGACACGCTGGCGCTCAACGACACCCAGTACGCCTACCTGATGTCGGACGACAAGTTCACCAACGCCCTGCAGCGGGAGACCACCGACAACCCGGTCTACACCGGCGAGGTCGAGCGGGTTGCTGGCCTGACGATCGTCGTCTCGCCGACGATCACCAAGCCGCTGGTGCTCGACTCGCAGCAGCTCGGTGGCATGGCCGACGAGACCGATGGGTCGCCCGGCTACGCGGTGTCGGACCTGGCCGTGCAGATCAAGGTGATCCGCAAGGACGACCAGGACGCCTACGACCTGCAGGGACGCCGCAAGACGGTCCCGGTGGTCCAGGAGCCCGGCGCGGCCATCGAGATCGACAACACGAACCTGGAGGCGTGATGAGCCACGTGGTCACCGCTCCGTACATCACGCTGAAGGTCCGCGACGCCGCCGGCGCGCTGGTCGTCAACGAGTTCTACGCCGGTGCGATCGTGCCGGAGAACGCCGACGAGGCCGACGTCAAGCGGCTGGCTGACAAGGGCATGCTGGCTGAGCAGGGCAGCCGCGAGGCCGACCTGCTCGGCGCCCCGGCCGGCACCCCGGTCCCCGGGGAGCCGCCGAACGTTCCGGTGCAGCAGGAGATGCTGTCCACCCCCTCGCAGGGGGAGCGGCTGCAGCGGGCCCGGGACGCGGCGGACGCGTCCGACGAGTCGCGGTCGACCCGTACTCGCCGGTCCGCGTCGGGGCCGAAGTCGACCGACGAGGCCAAGGGCTGAGTCGTGGCGGACCTGTTCGAGCTGGAGGACCTGCGGAAGCTGCTGCGACTGCCGGTCGACGAGTTCGATACGGCCGCCGCGGGGATCGCGCGCCGTCAGGCCGGTGGCTGGCTCTCCG
>NZ_JBFABB010000042.1:0-52948 GCF_040640035.1 Micromonospora sp. NPDC023633
TCCAGGGCGCAGCGCAGCAGGAGCAGCAGCGGCGCGACCGCCGGTTGCAGGTGCAGCGGCAATGGACGGCTACCCGCTCGCCGTCGCGGCCGAGGCCGAGCTGACCGCCCGGCAGGGCGACCGCGAGCGGGCCGCCGCCCTGTTCCGGCGGGCCGCCGACGCGCACGGTGGGGCGGAGCGCCGCGCCCTGCTGGAGCGCGCCGACCAGCTCAGCTGATGTGGTGCAGGATCACGTTGTGCACGTGGTGGCTCTTCTCGGCGCCCCGGAACTCCACCTCGTAGGTGTGCGTGCCGACGTGGATCGCGATGGCCCCGGTGGAGAAGAACGAGCCGCCCCACGACTTGTTGCTGACCACGCTGACGCTGGTGATCTTCGAGTACGGGATGCTGGTGATGGCGTACCGCTTGCCGACGAAGGAGCGGTCCTGGATGATGACGCGCCGGTCGGTCAGGCCGATGAAACCGGTGCCGGTGCCGACGGCGTCGTAGACGGCGATGATCTGTTCTCCGTGGAGCAGGCCGCTCTGGATCTGCTGGAACTGCTCCTTGCGGTCGTACGTCGCGTTCGCCATGCCCCCACGGTAGGCAGGGCGCGCCAGCCCAAGATCACTCCCGGCGGGCGAGCACGAGCGCGCGCTGGACTTCTACTGCGGCCTGCTCGGCCTGGCCCCGGTGCGGGTCGACCAGTGGCGGGCCGGCGCGGTCCCGTTCCCCTCGGTACGGGTCGACGCGGGGACCATCATCGACCTCGTCCGCCGGGACCGGGGCGGATCCAACGTCGACCACTTCTGTCTGGTGGTGGAGCCGCTGGACTGGCCGGAGGTCGTCGGATCGGGCGCCTTCACGGTGACCGAGGGGCCGGTGGGCCGGTTCGGCGCGCGCGGCAGCGCCACCTCGATCTACGTGCGGGACCCGGACGGCAACTCCGTCGAGCTGCGCTGGTACCCCCGGGACGCCTCCTGAGCGGCCGCGGGGCCGCGTCCGGGTCGACGCATCGGGCCAGCGCCGCCGGCGGTCGCGCTCCGCCGGACCGCGACCCGCCGGGCGGTCGGGTGCCGGCAGCGATGGGTCGCCCTGCGGCTCGTCGCCGCCGTTGGTTGCCGCGCCCCGCACGCGCGGAGCCCCGCCGACGCATCGAGGGGATGCGGGGCGGGGCTCCGGGCGCGGTGCGGACTTCCAGGACGGCTTGGTCTCGTCGCCGGGCCGGTGCGCGTGCCGGACGTCGTGGTCCACGTGGTGGCCGTCGTGGTCGGTCAGCCGGTCGGTCGCGCGGTTCACGGTCCCATTTGTCTGCTCCCGCGCCGGATTGATACCCGCGCACCCTTCAGGGAAACATCATCCCTCCCAGGCTCTTCTCAGCCGATTCGCCGCCGCGTCGACCGCCCGAACCGGGCGTCGACGCCGGGTCGGGGTGGGGTCAGGGCTGGGTGACCGCGCGGTACGCGTCCTCGATGCGGGCGGCCAGCAGGACCTCGCCCTCGCTCAGCGGCGCGTTGCCGTGCCCGACCCGGATCTGGGTCTGGTCGGCACGGCGGCTGATCTCCGGACGCAGGTGCAGCGCGTCGGCGACCACCTTCACCCGCTCCGTGAGGGCGGCGTGCTGCGTGTCGTCGATGGTGAGGGTGCGTCGGATCTGCTCACCCTCCCGGATCCAGCCGGTGAGGAGGGTGAGGGCGTCGCTGAGGTAGTCGTGCTTGGATCGACCGCTGAACAGCGCGCGCATCACCGCACCTCCCAGGCGCCGTTGCCGGCTTGTGGCCAAATCGTCGCCGTCCCGTGTCTTGTCGGTGCCTTCCAGTCTGTCGTCGCATGCTGGGTGTGTCCACGCCCACACTTCCGGGTTCTCCTGCCCTGACGGTCGGCCACGGTACCCAAACCGCCGATTGATCTGGCACGCTGGACGCCCGTGCGGACCGAACGGGCGAATGGCGGCGGGCAGGCCGAGCGACGGGACCTCAGGGTGATCGTCGGAGCGGCGATCATCAGGGACGGTCGGGTGCTCGCCTGCGCCCGTTCCGCCCCGCCCGAGGTGGCGGGCATGTGGGAGTTCCCGGGCGGCAAGGTGGAGCCGGGCGAGAGCGAGACCGCCGCGCTCGCCCGCGAGTGCGCCGAGGAGTTGGCCGTCCGCGTGGAGATTGGCGACCGGGTGGGCCGCAACGTCCGGATGGCCCACGGCCGCTCGGTGCTCAAGGTGTACGCGGCCCGCCTGCTGCACGACGACCAGCCGCAGGCCCTGGAGCACTCGGCGCTGCGCTGGCTCTCGGCCGACGAACTGGACAGCGTCACCTGGCTGCCCGCCGACGCACCCATCGTCGCCGCGCTTCGGCCCCTCCTGTCGGCCTGAGCGGAAGCGGACACCCGGGCCGAAAGGGGACGGGGGCCGGCGGCATCAGCCGCGGCCCCCGTCATCGTCAGCGCACTCAGTGCTTGTCCTGCTCCGGGTGGGCGAAGTTCAGGTGCTCCGGCGGCAGCGGGAAGGTCACGTCGTCGCCGAACGGCGACGGCGCCGCCGCCCGGTCGAAGGTGAGCTCCGTCAGCGGCAGCTTGCCGTGGTCGTCGACGGCCGGCGCGGTCGGCCTCGGCACCTCGCGGTCCCAGTTGACGCCGCGCTGCGCCTGCACCTCGGCCCGCGGGTCGTGGGAGCCGCCCGCGTGCGAGTGCACGCCCCCGTGGGCCGCGCTGCCGCGCACCGCACCGCTGACGTGCTCGCTGGTCACGCTGGTCTGAGGCACCTGACCCCTCCGGAAGATCTTGCTACCAAGCCACACGAGGGGATCGTACCTGCGGTCGACGACCCGCTCCTTCATGGGGATGATCCCGTTGTCCGTGATCTTGATGTGCTCGGGGCAGACCTCGGTGCAGCACTTGGTGATGTTGCAGAACCCGAGGCCCTGCTCGGCCTGCGCGTACTCCTTGCGGTCGGTCTGCGCGTCCAGCGGGTGCATGTCCAGCTCGGCCGCCCGGATGAAGTACCGCGGCCCGGAGAACGCCTGCTTGTTCTCCTCGTGGTCGCGGATGACGTGGCAGACGTTCTGGCACAGGAAGCACTCGATGCACTTGCGGAACTCCTGCGAGCGTTCCACGTCGACCTGCTGCATCCGGTACTCGCCGGGCGCCAGGTCGGCCGGCGGCGCGAACGCCGGCGTCTCCCGGGCCTTCTCGTAGTTGAACGAGACGTCGGTGACCAGGTCCCGGATGACGGGGAAGGTGCGCAGCGGGGTGACCGTGACCGTCTCGTCCTCCGTGAAGGTGGACATCCGGGTCATGCAGCTCAGCCGCGGCTTGCCGTTGATCTCCATCGAGCAGGAGCCGCACTTGCCGGCCTTGCAGTTCCAGCGGCAGGCCAGGTCGGGGGCGTCGGTCGCCTGGAGCCGGTGGATGACGTCGAGGACGACCTCGCCCTCGTTCACCTCGACCATGTAGTCCTGGAGGTCGCCGCCGTTCTCGTCGCCGCGCCAGATGCGGAACTGGCGCTTCGCGCCCGGCTTGCCGGGCGCCGGGGAGTCCTGGTTACCCATTGCGTCAGCGCTCCTTCTCGGTCTCGGCGTCGGCGACGAGGGCGTCGAACTCGGCGAGCTCCTCGTCCGTGAGGTACTTGGCCAGCTCCGCGCGGTCGAAGAGGCCGATCAGCTCCGCGCGCATCTTCGGCAGCGGCTTGCGATCGAGCCGCACCGTGTCGCCGTCCAGCGAGCAGACCAGGTTGACCCGACGCCACGCCGGGTCCATCGCCGGGTGGTCCTCCCGGGTGTGGCCGCCGCGCGACTCCCGCCGCTCCAGCGCCGCCTTCGCGGTGCACTCCGAGACCACCAGCATGTTGCGCAGGTCGAGCGCCAGGTGCCAGCCAGGGTTGTAGCGCCGGCCGCCGCTCGCGCTGACCTTCGCCACCCGCTCCCGCAGCTCCGCCAGCCGCACCAGCGCGTCCTCCAGCTCGCTCTCCCGGCGGATGATCCCGACGAGATCCCCCATCACCGCCTGGAGGTCCTGCTGGAGGGTGTACGGGCTCTCGCCGGTGTCCCGCTGCAATGGGGCCAGGGCCGTCTCCACCGCGGCCTCCACGGCGGCGACGCCCACCTTCGGGCGCGCGGGGAGGCTGTCGGCGTACGTGGCGGCGTGGCCGCCCGCGCGCTTGCCGAACACCAGCAGGTCGGACAGGGAGTTGCCGCCGAGCCGGTTGGAGCCGTGCATGCCGCCGGACACCTCGCCCGCGGCGAAGAGCCCCCGCACGTGGCCGAACGCGGCCCCGCTGTCGGGGTCGACCTCGACGCCGCCCATCACGTAGTGACAGGTGGGCCCGACCTCCATCGGCTCCTTGGTGATGTCGACGTCGGCCAGCTCCTTGAACTGGTGGTACATCGACGGCAGGCGGCGACGGATCTCCTCCGCCGGCTTCCGGGAGGCGATGTCCAGGTAGACGCCGCCCGCCGGCGTGCCCCGCCCGGCCTTGACCTCGCTGTTGATCGCCCGGGCCACCTCGTCGCGCGGCAGCAGCTCCGGCGGGCGCCGGTTGTTGTCCGGGTCGGTGTACCAGCGGTCCGCCTCCTCCTCGGTCTCCGCGTACTGCTTGCGGAAGACGTCGGGGACGTAGTCGAACATGAACCGCTTGCCGTCGGAGTTCTTCAGCACGCCGCCGTCGCCGCGCACCGACTCGGTGACCAGGATGCCCTTCACCGACGGCGGCCAGACCATGCCGGTCGGGTGGAACTGGAGGAACTCCATGTTGATCAGCGTCGCGCCGGCCCGCAGCGCCAGCGCGTGCCCGTCACCCGTGTACTCCCACGAGTTCGAGGTGACCTTGTAGGAGCGACCGACGCCGCCGGTCGCCAGCACCACCGCCGGCGCCTCGAACAGCACGAACTCGCCGGACTCCCGGTAGTAGCCGAACGCGCCGGCGATCCGGTCGCCGTCGAGCAGCAGCTCGGTGATGGTGGTCTCGGAGAAGACCTTGATCCGGGCGTCGTACGAGCCGTGGTCGCGCTTGTCCTCCTGCTGGAGCGACACGATCTTCTGCTGGAGGGTGCGGATCAGCTCCAGGCCGGTCCGGTCGCCGACGTGCGCCAGGCGGGGGTACTCGTGGCCGCCGAAGTTGCGCTGCGAGATCTTCCCGTCCTTGGTGCGGTCGAAGAGCGCACCGTACGTCTCCAGCTCCCAGATCCGCTGCGGCGACTCCTTCGCGTGCAGCTCGGCCATCCGGAAGTTGTTGAGGAACTTGCCGCCGCGCATCGTGTCGCGGAAGTGCACCTGCCAGTTGTCCCGGCTGTTCACGTTCCCCATCGCGGCGGCGGCGCCGCCCTCGGCCATCACCGTGTGCGCCTTGCCGAAGAGCGACTTGGAGATGATCGCGGTCTTCTTGCCGGCGAGGCGGGCCTCGATCGCCGCGCGCAGGCCGGCGCCGCCGGCCCCGATCACGACGACGTCGTAGTGGTGTCGTTCGATTCGCGTGGTGTTGGTCATGTCAGGGGCCCTCTAGTTGATGAACCGCAGGTCGTTGAACCAGCCGGCCGCGACCGCCATGACGTAGAAGTCCGTCAGGGCCAGCGTGCCGAGGGTGATCCAGGCGAGCTGCATGTGCCGGACGTTCAGGGCGGAGACGAAGGTCCAGGCCCGGTAGCGCACCGGGTGCTTGGAGAAGTGCTTGAGCCGCCCGCCGATGATGTGCCGGCACGAGTGGCAGGAGATCGTGTACGCCCACAGCATCACCACGTTGCCGAGCAGGATGATGTTGCCCAGCCCGAACCCGAAGCCCTTGGGGGAGTGGAAGGCCAGGATCGCGTCCCAGGTGTTGATCAGCGAGATGATCGCGGCGGCGTAGAAGAAGTAGCGGTGCAGGTTCTGGCCGAGCAGCGGGAAGCGGGTCTCGCCGCTGTAGGCCTGGTGCCCGTCGGGGACCGCGCAGGCGGGCGGCGACAGCCAGAACGACCGGTAGTAGGCCTTGCGGTAGTAGTAGCAGGTGAGCCGGAACAGCAGCAGGAACGGCAGCGTCAGCGCCGCGTCCGGGATGATCCACCAGCCGGGCAGGAACCGTCCGAAGTGCGCGGCGCCCTCGACGCACCGGTCGGTCACGCAGGGGGAGTAGAACGGGGTGAGGTAGTGGAAGTCCTCGACCCAGTACCACTTGTGCATGAAGACCCGGACCGTCGCGTACGCCACCCAGGCGCCGAGCCCGATCACGGTGATCAGCGGGGCGAGCCACCAGCGGTCGGTACGCAACGTCTTCGCCGCGATGGCGGCGCGCGCCCGCGCTCCCCGCGGCCTCGTTGCCGTTGATGTCATTAGAGTCGTCTCCCTGACAGGACCCTCACGGGCGGATCAAGTTCCGGTCGGCACGCGGACCGGCGAACCCGCACCCGCTTGCCACGTCATGCGCACACCAACGACTGCGCCGGCAATACGGCGCAGCTAAGTGACACACGTTACGCCGATCTTCGCGAGCCGTCCGCGCAAGGCAGTGTCCCGTGTGTCCCGGCCGGTGGAAAGCCCTGAACGATGATCGATGTCCGGATGTTAAGAACCTCACCGGACGCCTGTCCCGCGTACGGGCAGCGACTCACCCCGTAGCGTCGCCCGCCCGGGGAGGCTCAGCCGGAGGCGCCGCCGGTGAAGTTCCACGAGGCGAGCCGCAGCGGCGGCGCCTCCCACCACACCCCCTCCGTCCGGTCCGGCTGGCGTACCGCCCGCCGGCCGACCCCGAGCACCGCGCCCGGGCCGAGGGCGCGGGGGTAGGACTCGGTGAAGCGCAGGTCGCGGACCGCCCGGGTCACCACGCCGTCCTCGACCAGCCAGACGCCGTTGCGGGTCAGGCCGGTGAGGACCAGGCTCTTCGGATCGAGCACCCGGGTGTACCAGAGGTCGCTGACCAGCAACCCCCGCCGTACGCGCTCGACGAGCGCGGCGGTGTCGGCGTCGACCACCTCCGCCGGAGCGCCGCCCACCGTCGCGCCGCCGGTCGCGCCCGGCACGCCGTGCGACGCCGCGCCGCTCGGCGTCGCGGTGGCGGGCCCGCCACCGGTGCCGGCCCCGGCCGTAGCGGCGGGGCACAGGCGCAGGTTGCGGGCCATCGGCCCCCAGGTGGCGGCGGTCGGCGACGCGTGCCCGGTCGGGGCCGCGCCGTCCTCGGCGGCGCTACGCCGGTCGTGCGCCACCGCCCGCGTGGTGCCCGCCTCGACCAGGGTCAGCGCCCGCCGGGGCGTGCCCTCCACGTCGAACGGCAGCCCGGAGCCGGCGAGCGGGTCGTCGACCAGCGTGACCGCCGCGTCGAACTGGGCCGCCCCCGGCTCGGCGAAGGACTGCCGCTCGGCGTACCGCTTGCCGTTGAAGCCGTACCAGGAGAGGTTCTGGAGCAGGTCGGCGACCGCGGCCGGCTCCAGCACGACCTCGTAGCGGCCGGGCGGCAGCTCCACCGGATCGGCCGCCGCGCGCGCCCTGGCCGCGGCCCGGGCGCCGAGCGCGGCACCGTCGAGATCGGCCAGCCGGTCGGCGCAGAGCCGGGCGACACCGTCGGAGCCGCCCGTGCGGGCGATGCCGTCCATCGCCGCCTCGACGGCGCGGCCCGACGCCGTGTGCCCGGCCGAGTTGGCGAACGCCGAGGACCGGTGCGCCGTGCGGCAGTAGCCGGCCGTCTCCAGCCCACCGGCCGCCGCCACGAAGGCGCGCACCCGCTCGGCCCGCTCGTCCGGCTCGGCGTACGCGGTGGCCTCGTCGACGGCCGGGGCGGCCGGCGTCGGCGTCGGCGTCGGCGGGGTGAGCCCGGGCCAGGCCGGGTCGGGCGGGCAGAGCCGCGCGGCGGCGAGGGTGCGTTCCACCAGCGCGCGCAGCCCCTCGGCGCTGACCACGCTGCCGTTGCCCGCGGCCGTCCGCCCGTCGACGTGCAGCCGTAGTCGGACGCCGACGCCGGACTCGGCCACGTTCTGGTGGATGTAGGAGTTGGCGAACCGGGTCAGCGCCAGGTCGGCCCGGGTGACCACGGCCTCGGCCTGCGCGTCGGGCCCACCGAGCCGGCGGACCAGCTCCACCACCTGACCGGCGATCTCCAGCTCGCTCATGCCGCATCCCCTCGCTCGCTCGGCGCGCCGCCCTCGTTCGCGGCTGCGGGACCCGCTCGCTGCGCTCGCTCATTCCTCGCGCTCACGCGCGGACTCCCACGCGGACGTTGCGGAAGCGGGCCGGCGCGGCCGGGTGGCCGGTGTGGCCGGTCTGCCCCGGCTGACCCTTGCCGCAGTTCGGGGTGCCCCACGCGACGGTCTCGCAGGAGAGCATGTCCATGGAGCGCCAGAAGAGCGGCCCGATGCCGGTGTAGGTGGGGTTGCGCAGCATCCGCCCCCGCCGGCCCCTCTTCACCTCCCAGCCGATCTCGCAGCCGAACTGGAAGTTGAGCCGCTTGTCGTCGATGGACCAGGACCGGTTGACGTCCATCAGCACCCCGTCGTCGGTGGCGGCGACGATCTCCTCCAGGGTGTGCGGGCCGGGCTCGAGGCCCACGTTGGTCATCCGCACCATCGGCAGCCGGGCCCAGCCGTCGGCGCGTACGCTCCCGCCGTGGTCCAGGCCGGCGACGGCGGCCGAGTCGCGGCCGGCGAGCACGCCCACCCAGCGCCCCTCGCGCACCGCGTCCCGGCGCACGGCGGGGGAGCCCTCGTCGTCGAAGCCGAAGCTGCCCAGCGCGCCGGGGATGGTCGGGTCGATGGTGACGTTCATCAGCTCGGAGCCGTAGCGCAGCGAGCCGAGCCGGGCCAGGTCCAACCAGGAGGTGCCGGCGAAGGCGGCCTCCCAGCCCAGGATCCGGTCCAGCTCGATCGCGTGCCCGACCGACTCGTGGATCTGGAGGGCCAGCTGCTCGCCGCCCAGGATCAGGTCGGTCTCGCCGGCGGGGCAGGGCGGCGCGGTGAGCAGCGCGCGGGACTCCTCGGCGATCCGGGCCGCGTGCGCGGCCAGGTCGAGCGACTCGACCAGCTCCCAGCCGGTGGTGCCGTACTGGCCGCGGTAGCTGGGGTAGGAGCGGCGCTGGGTCTCGCCGTCGCCGACGGAGGTGGCGGAGATGCCGCCGCCGCACTCCCGGATCCGCTGGTCGATCCGGTGCCCCTCGCTGGAGACGAACCACTTGGCCGTGTCCCAGACCTGGTAGAGGCCCTCGGCCACGTCGGCGCCGTGCTCGGCCATGGCGCGGGTCGCCCCGACCAGCAGGTCGCCCTTGGCGGAGAGCGGCACGCCGAGCGGATCGACCGCGCAGGGGGACGCCCAGCTCGCGGTGACCGCCTCGACCGGCACCAGGTCGATCGGCGGCCCCGGCACCCGCGCGCTCGCGGCGGCGATCCGCGCGGCGCGCCGGCCGGCCTCGCGGGCGGCGGCGTCCGACAGGTCCGGTACGGCGTGGAAGCCCCAGCCCGACCCGACCAGTGCCCGGACGCCCAGCCCGATGCTCTCGTCCTGGGTCAGCTCCTCGATGTCGCCGTTGCGGGCGGACATCGACTCGTAGCGGCGGTGCATCACCCGCGCGTCGGCGTAACGGGCCCCCGCGTCGAGCGCGGCCTGCACCGCGGCGGTCGCCGCGTCGAACTCGCTCATGACGGCACCTCGCCGCGCTTCGTGCCGTCCTGAGGCACCACCGGACCGCGTCGCTGATTCGCTCGCTGGTGCTCGCTCATGCGCCCGACCCTAGGCGAGCACACCGACATCCGTCAGGAGAGCAGAGTCCCCGGCCGGATCGTGGCCCGCACCGGCTCGGTCAGCTCGAGGACCTCACCGGCCCTGGTCACCGATCGCTCGACGTAGTGGCCGCCCTGCCGCTGGTGGACGTGCACGTGCCGGGGACTTCCGGGACTGCCGCGCCCATCGTCGCACCCATCTGTCCGGACGCGGCAGGTCAACGCCGGTGAATGCCGAGGTGAGGGGTGTTCAGGCCCGTTGCAGAGTCGTTACGCTGTGGCCCGCTGACAGCCCCCGGCTATGTAGCTTATTTTCACCCTCAGTGCTTTCCTGTAAGTTCTCTTCGTCACTGAGGGAGGCGGTCGTGGACAGGCCGGAGTCGGCGCCGTCCGGGAAACCGGACCGCCCCAGCGTGCCGGAGCAGCGCTCCGGCCAGGACCCCTACCTGCGGGTGAGCGACCTGCGGGTCCGTTTCGACACCGAGGACGGCGTGGTGCGCGCCGTCGACGGGGTGTCGTTCGAGGTGGCGCGCGGGCGCACCCTCGGCATCGTCGGCGAGTCCGGTTCCGGCAAGAGCGTCACCTCGCTCGCCATCCTCGGCCTGCACAACGCCAAGCGGACCAGCATCACCGGGGAGATCTCCCTCGGCGGCCGCCAGTTGGTCGGCCTGCCGGACGAGGAGGTACGCCGGCTGCGCGGCCGGGACATGGCGATGATCTTCCAGGACCCACTGTCCGCGCTGCACCCGTACTACACGGTGGGCAAGCAGATCGCCGAGGCGTACCGGGTGCACCACCCGAAGGCCGGCAAGCGCGAGGTCCGGCAGCGCGCGGTGGACATGCTGGGCCGGGTCGGCATCCCGCAGCCGGCCCGCCGCTTCGACCAGTACCCGCACGAGTTCTCCGGGGGCATGCGGCAGCGGGCGATGATCGCGATGGCGCTGGTCAACGACCCGGACCTGGTCATCGCCGACGAGCCGACCACCGCGCTGGACGTGACGGTACAGGCGCAGATCCTCGACCTGCTGGCCGACCTCCAGGCCGAGTTCCACTCCGCGATCATCCTGATCACCCACGACCTGGGCGTGGTCAGCCAGGTCGCCGACGAGGTGCTGGTCATGTACGGCGGGCGGGCCGTCGAGCACGGCAGCGTCGAGCAGGTGCTCCGCCGGCCGCAGCACCCGTACACCTGGGGTCTGCTCTCCAGCGTGCCCTCGCTGCACGGCGACGCGGACGCGGACCTGGTGCCGATCAAGGGCAACCCGCCCAGCCTGATCAACCTGCCGTCCGGCTGCGCCTTCCACCCGCGCTGCCGGTACGCCGGCCGCAACGGCGACCGGTCCCGCACGGAGGTCCCCGAGCTGCGCCCGGCGGGCGCGCCCGGTCACCTGGTGGCCTGCCACCTCTCCGCCGACGACCGGACGCTGCTGTACGCGGAGGACATCGCCCAGGTGGGAGTGGCCCGATGAGTAGTGCCCAGGCAGACACGGCGCCGGTGCGACCGGCCGAGACCGGGGAGCCGCTGCTGCGGGTGCGCGGGCTGGCCAAGCACTTCCCGGTGCGCAACGGTCTGCGGCGCACCGGACTGGTCCGGGCCGTGGACGGGCTGGACTTCGACGTGCGGCCGGGCGAGACGCTCGGCCTGGTGGGCGAGTCCGGCTGCGGCAAGACGACCACCGGGCGGATGCTGGTCCGGCTGCTGGAACCCAGCGCGGGGAGCATCGAGTTCGCCGGGCGGGACATCACCCACGCCGGGCGCCGGGAGCTGCGTCCGCTGCGGCAGGACCTCCAGATCATCTTCCAGGACCCGTACGCCTCGCTGAACCCCCGGCACACGGTCGGCCGGATCATCGCGATGCCGTTGCAGGTCAACGGGATCGACCCGCCGGGCGGGGTGAAGAAGCGGGTGCAGGAGCTGCTGGAGCTGGTCGGGCTCAATCCGGAGCACTACAACCGGTACCCGCACGAGTTCTCCGGCGGCCAGCGGCAGCGCATCGGCATCGCCCGGGCGCTGGCCCTGCGGCCGAAGCTGATCGTCGCCGACGAACCGGTCTCCGCCCTGGACGTGTCGATCCAGGCGCAGGTGGTCAACCTGCTCCGCGACCTGCAACGCGACCTGGGCCTGGCGTTCGTCTTCATCGCCCACGACCTGGCCGTGGTGCGGCACTTCTGTCAGCGGGTCGCCGTCATGTACCTCGGCAAGATCGTCGAGATCGGCGACCGGGACGACATCTACGAGCGCCCGCAGCACCCGTACACCCGGGCGCTGCTCTCGGCGATCCCGGACGTCACCAAGCTCGGCCCGGCCGGCCGGATCCGGCTGGCCGGCGACGTGCCCACCCCGCTGAACCCGCCGTCGGGCTGCCGGTTCCGCACCCGCTGCTGGAAGGCGCAGGACATCTGCGCGACGGAGGAGCCGGCGCTGGTGCCCCGCGACGGCGGCGACCAGGCCGCGGCCTGCCATTTCCCGGAGCAGGGGCCGGTCGACGCGGGCCCGGACGCCGCAGCGGTGAGCGCCGACCCGGCCGCCGGGTCGGAAACGGCCGGCGCGGACGTCGAGGAGGTGTCGAGATGAGCATGTCCCCGGTGGAGGGCGTGGCGCTGGTCGAGATCGAGTCGGGCGGCGACGCCGACGCGCCGAAGGCGAAGGGCTTCGTCGGCCGCTCGCCCGGCCAGCTCGCCCTGATCCGGCTGCGCCGCGACCGCACGGCGATGGTCAGCGGGGTGATGCTGGTCGTCTTCGTGCTGGTGGCGCTCTCCGCGCCGCTGATCGAGGCGCTCTACGGCATCAGCCCGCGCGACCAGTTCCAGAACAAGCTGGACGGCTTCGGCATGCCGCTGGGCTACGCCGGCGGCGTGTCGGGCGACCACTTCTTCGGGCTGGAGCCCAACCTCGGCCGGGACATCTTCATCCGGCTGATCTACGGCCTGCGTACCTCCCTGCTGATCGCCTTCGCGGCGGCGGTGATCACGGCGGTGCTCGGCATCGCGCTCGGCGCGCTCGCCGGCTACCTCGGCGGCTGGCTCGACACCGTGATCAACTGGATCACCGACCTGACCCTGGCCATGCCGTTCCTGGTCATCGCGCTGGCCCTGACCCCGACGCTGACGCTGCGCTTCTACGGCGAGCGGGACGCGGTCGACCCGGCCTTCGGCGTCGGGGTGCTGATCGCGGTCTTCGCGATCTTCGGCTGGACCAGCACCGCCCGGCTGGTCCGGGGACAGGTGATCGCGCTGCGCGAGCGGGAGTTCGTGGAGGCCGCCAAGGCCAGCGGCGCCGGGCTGGGACACATGGTCTTCCGGCAGCTGCTGCCGAACATCTGGGCGCCGATCCTGGTGTCGTTCTCGCTCGCGGTGCCGCAGTTCATCACCAGCGAGGCGGCGCTGTCGTTCATCGGCGTCGGGCTGACGGAGGAGACGCCGAGCTTCGGTCGGATGATCTACCAGAGCCTGGACTACCTCCAGACCGACCCGGCGTTCGTCTTCTTCCCCGGCATCACGATCTTCGCGCTCGTGTTCGCGTTCAACCTCTTCGGCGACGCGCTGCGCGACGCGCTCGACCCGAAGTCGTCCCGGTAGGGGTGGTCCGATGGCGCGCTTCCTGATCAAGCGGATCTTCTCCGCGGTGCTCACCCTCTTCGCGGTGAGCGTGCTGACCTTTCTGATGTTCTTCGCGCTGCCGCGCGACCCGGTCACCGGCATGTGCCCGAAGAACTGCAACCCCGAGCGGCTCGAGCGGGTCCGCGAGGAGCTGGGCCTGCGCGACCCGCTCATCACCCAGTACGCCGGCTACATGAAGGGCATCTTCACGGGCCGCGACCTGGGCAGCGCCCAGGGCGGCAGGTGCGACGCGCCCTGCCTGGGCTGGTCGTACGTCAACAACGAGGCGGTGCTGGACACCATCACCCGGGTGCTGCCGGTGACGCTGAGCATCGTGCTCCCCGCGGCCATCCTCTGGCTGCTGCTCGGGGTCGGCCTCGGCATGGTCTCGGCGCTGCGCCGGGGCACCTGGCTGGACCGTGCGGCGATCGGCTTCTCGCTGACCGGCGCCTCCCTGCAGCTCTACTTCGTCGGGGCGGTGCTGCTGCTGGTCTTCGTCTACAACCTGCGCCTGCTGCCGGTGCCGAGCTACACGTCGTTGCTGGACAGTCCGGTCAAGTGGGCCAGCGGGCTGGTGCTCTCCTGGGTCGCCCTGGCCTTCCTCTTCGCCGCGATCTACGCCCGGCTGTCGAGGGCGCAGATGCTGGAGACGCTCTCGGAGGACTTCGTCCGCACCGCGCGGGCGAAGGGCCTGGCGAAACCCAAGGTGTACGGGCGGCACGCGCTGCGCGCCGCGATCACGCCCGTGGTCACCATCGCCGGCCTGGACGTCGGGGCGGCGCTGGGCGGCACGGTGATCACCGAGACCACGTTCGGCCTCCAGGGGCTGGGGCGGACCGCCGTCGAGGCGGTGCGGGCCGGCGACCTGCCCACGATCATGGCCACCGTGCTCATCTCGGCGGTCTTCGTGGTCCTCGCCAACGTGCTGGTCGACCTGCTATACGCCGCCATCGACCCCCGCGTACGGCTGGGCTGACCTGCCGTGCCGGCCGCCGGGCCGGAGCGGGACGTCCGTCGGCCGGACGGCGGTGAAATTTATCGACAACTGTTACACAACTTGTAGGTTTTCTTCTTTACGATCCTCGGGACGTCGGCGTTCACGCCGGTCACCTGGGTGGAGGAGGTAGGAGATGCGACCACGCGTAGCGGCCGCCGCAGGCGGCGCGATCGCACTGGTTGTGGCACTGGGTGCTTGCTCGGAGAACACGGGCGAGGGCACCACGGTGGACACCGAGCGGCAGCAGACCGGGGTCATCGCGACCGACCCGAAGGATTCCATGGGGCCGGCGGCGGAGGTGCCCGGCGCCCAGAAGGGCGGCACCTTCACCATCATCCGGGAGACCCCGATCTCCCACCTGGACCCGCAGCGGACGTACTCGTTCGCCGGCCTGATGACGTCGCCCCTGTTCTCCCGCTACCTGACCACGTGGAAGGACGACGGCAAGGGCGGCCTGGTCCTCGTCGGCGACCTGGCCGAGACGCCGGGCACCAACGTCAACAACGACTGCAAGGTCTGGGAATTCAAGGTCAAGGACGGCGTCAAGTTCGAGGACGGCCGGCCGATCACCTCGAAGGAGATCGCGTACGGCATCGCCCGCTCCTTCGACCCGGACCTCTCCGGCGGTCCGACCTACATCCAGGAGTGGCTGGCCGACAGCCCGCAGTTCGACACCAAGTGGGACTTCAAGAAGAACAAGACCTCGCTGCCGCCGGGCCTGACCACCCCGGACGCGAAGACCCTGCGCTTCGAGTTCACCAAGCCCCGCTGTGACCTGCCGTTCGCGGTCTCGCTGCCGACCACCGCGCCGCTGCCGGCCGACAAGGACACCGGCGTCAACCTGGACCACGCGCCGTTCTCGTCCGGCCCCTACAAGGTCGCGAAGAACCAGGTCGGCGTGCAGATCACGCTGGACCGCAACCCGCACTGGGACGCGAACACCGACCCGGTGCGGCACCAGTACCCGGACCAGTTCGTCTGGAGCTTCGGCCCGACCGCCGACGCCGCGAACAACCGGGTGATCGCCGACAACGGCGCCGACCAGAGCGCGATCGCCTTCAACTACGTGCCCGCCTCGCTGGTCGGCAAGGTCGCCAACGACCCGGCGCTGAAGCAGCGCAGCATCCTCTCCCCGACGCCGAGCGCCAACCAGCTCGTCATCAACAACCTGCGGGTGAAGGACCTGAAGGTCCGCCAGGCGCTGAACTACGCCATCGACCGGGAAGGCCTGATCAAGTCCGTCGGTGGGCAGACCGTCGCCTCCCCGATGACCACCCTGATGCCGTCGTCGACCATCGGCTACAAGGCCTTCGACGCGTACCCGGCCGGCGCCAACGGCAACGTCGACAAGGCCAAGGAGCTGCTCGGTGGCCAGACGCCGGAGCTGGTCCTCGGCGTCGCCGACAACACGACCGAGCAGCAGATGGCCACCCAGCTCAAGGGCAACCTGGAGCGGGCCGGCTTCAAGATCACCGTCCGGAACATCCCGGACGACTCGAAGCTCGACGAGATCAAGAAGAAGGACAACCCCTGGGACCTGTACATCGGTAACTGGGCGGCGGACTGGCCGAGCGGCGCCTCGATCCTGCCGGTGCTCTACGACGGCCGCACCATCAAGGCCGAGGGCAACAGCAACCAGTCGTACTTCAACGACCCGGCGATCAACGCCGAGTTCGACCGGATTCTGGCCCTGCCGCCGACCGAGCAGGGCCCGGAGTGGGCCAAGCTCGACGAGCGGATCATGAAGGAGCACGCCCCGGTGGTGCCGCTCTACGTCGACGTGGCCTACCTCGTGCACGGCTCCAAGGCCGGTGGGGTCTTCATCTCCAGCGTCTTCGGCTACCCGTCGTTCGTGAACGCGTTCGTCAAGCAGTAACCGCACCGCACCTGGGGCCCCGGTCGACGACGCCGTCGACCGGGGCCTCGTGCGTCCGCCGCCGCGCGTCCCTATCCGAGGTGGCGGCGGACGAAGTCGAGTTCGAGCCTGAGCAGGCGCTCGGCGGTGCCCCCGGCGGCCATGTGGGTCGCCCCGGTCAGCGGGAGCACGGAGTGCGGCCGGCCGGTCGCCAGCAGCGCCGCGGAGAGCCGCAGCGTGTGCGCGGCCACCACGTTGTCGTCGACCAGACCGTGCACCAGCAGCAGCGGCCGGGCCTCGTCCGGCCGCTGCACCGGCTCGCCGGCCAGCTCCACCAGCGAGTGGTGCGCGTAGATGTCCGTGCCGTCGTCCGGCAGGCCCAGGTAGCGCTCCGTGTAGGCCGTGTCGTACAGCGCCCAGTCGGTGACCGGCGCCCCGACGATGCCGCACCGGAACAGCTCCGGGTGCCGCAGCACCGCCAGCCCGGCCAGCCAGCCGCCGAACGACCAGCCGCGCACCGCCACCCGGTCCAGGTCCAGGTCGGGGTGCTTGCCGGCCAACGCGGTGAGCGCGTCCACCTGGTCGAGCAGGACGACGTCGGCCACCCGCCGGTGGATCGCCTTCTCGAAGGAGGGGGCCACGCCCGGCGTGCCGCGGTTGTCGATGGTGACGACCGCGAAGCCGGCGTCGGCCCACCACTGCCGCTCCAGCCACGCCGCGCGGGCCGCGAGCACCTCCTGGTGCCCCGGCCCGCCGTAGACGTCCAGCAGCACCGGAAGCCGCCGGCCGGTGACGTAGTTGTCCGGGTAGAGCACGGCCGTCGGCAGCCGCCGGTCGGTGACCCGCTCCAGCAGCGGCAGCGGCGCGTACGGCGGGGTGGCGGCGAGCGAGCGCAGCACGCCGACCTCCTGCTCGCCCCGCCACACCGTCCACCGGGTGCCCGCGTGGTCGAGCGTGGCGCTCCCCACCACCAGCACGTCCCCGCCCACGGCGGCGGTGTGCCAGCCCGGGTCGGTGGTGATCCGGCGGGCGTCGACGCCGCCGCCGATGGTGGTGCGCACCCGGAACAGGTGCCGCTCGCTCGGCTCCCCGTCGCTCGCCTCCACCAGCAGGTCGGCCGGGCCGCTGCCGCCGGGCAGCCGCCCCACCACCCGCCGCACGTAGAGCGACGGTGGGGTGAGCAGGGTGCCGTCGGCGAAGAGGCAGCGGGCGTCGTACCCGTCGTGGGCGAGTTCGCCGCCGACGAGCACCCGGCCGTCCGGCAGGTGCGCCGGGGTGCCGGGGATCGGCTCCACCCAGCGCGGGTCGGCCAGCTCGGCGTGCACCTGGGTCTCGCCGGTGCGCGGGTCGACGGCGAGCACCAGGCCGTGCTGCTGGGAACGGCGCAGCACGGTGATCAGCGGCCCCCCGTCGGCCCAGTGCACGGCGGTCAGGTACGGGTAGGTCTCCCGGTCCCAGTGCACGTCGACCCAGCCGTCGTCGAGGTCCAGCAGGTGCAGGCTGACCTCGGCGTTCGCGCTGCCCGCCCGGGGGTACGCGACCGTGGTCGGCGGGCTCGCCGGATCGGCCGGGTCGTGCAGGTACCAGCGCTGGACCCGGGACTCGTCCACCCGGGCGGCCAGCACCGAACGGCCGTCCGGCGCCCACCAGTAGCCGCGGAACCGGTGGAACTCCTCGGCCGCGATGTGCTCGGCCAGCCCCCAGGTGACCCCGGAGTCCTCGCCGGCCAGCAGGGTGTCCGTGCCGTCGTGCTCGACAACCCGCAGCTGCCCCCGGCGCACCCCCTCGGCGGCGTCGGTGACGTAGGCCAGGCGCTGCCCGGTGGGGTCGGGCCGGGGGTCGAGCACCGGGCCGACGGTGGCCACCTCGACCACGTCGCCGTGCACCAGGTCGGCCCGGAACAGCCGCCCGGCCAGCGCGAAGACCGCCACCCGCCCGGCGCCGTCCAGCGCGTACGAGCCGATGCCGGAGGCGCTCAGCCGCAGCCGCTCGCGCAGCGCGCGCTCGCCCGGGCTCAGCGCGTCGGCGTCGGCGTCGGCCCCGAGCAGCGCCGCCGGGTCGGCGACCAGCCGCTCCTCGCCGGTCGCCACGTCGAGCAGCCAGAGCGCGTCGGCCGGGTCCTCCGGGCCGGCCGAGCGCAGGAAGACCACCCGGGAGCCGTCGTCGGCCACGGTGACCGCCCGCGGCGCCCCGCGGCTGAACCGGCGGGTGCGGGCGGCCAGCTCCGGAAAGTCCACAGCCCCGATCGTAGAGCGGCGACCGGGGGTGATGTGGCCGACCTGCGCGGACGCGTCAGGGCCGGCGGAGGGGAACCGCCGGATAGAGTGACCGGCGTGACGACGCTGCCTGACCGCCGCCTCCTGCTGGTCCACGCGCACCCCGACGACGAGTCCATCGGCACCGGCTCGACGATGGCGCACTACGCCGCCGCCGGGGCCCACGTCACCCTGGTGACCTGCACCCTCGGCGAGGAGGGCGAGATCCACGTGCCGGCGCTGGCCCAGCTCGCCGCGGCCGAGGCCGACCAGCTCGGCGGCTGGCGGATCGCCGAGCTGAACGCCGCCTGCGCCGCGCTCGGCGTCACCGACCACCGCTTCCTCGGCGGCGCCGGCCGCTACCGCGACTCCGGCATGATGGGCCTCGCCACGAACGAGCACCCCCGCGCCTTCTGGCAGGCCGACCTCGACGAGGCCGCCAAGCACCTGTTGGAGATCATGCGGGAGGTACGCCCGCAGGTCATGGTCACGTACGACGACAACGGCTTCTACGGGCACCCGGACCACATCCAGGCGCACCGGGTGGCGATGCGCGCGCACGAGCTGGCCGGCGCGGAGGGCTTCGCCCCGGCGAAGGTCTACTGGACCGCGATGCCGCTCAGCGTGCTGGAGGCCGGCCTGACCCACTTCGCCGAGTCGACGGACAACCCCTTCGCCGGCATCCAGGACATCTCGGAGCTGCCCTTCGGCACGCCGGACGCGCAGATCGCCGCCCGGATCGACGCCACCGACCAGCACGCCGCCAAGGAGGCGGCGATGCGCGCGCACGCCACCCAGATCCCCGACGCCTCCTGGCTCTACACGATCGCCGGCAACTTCGGCAGCGAGTTCATGGGCGTGGAGTACTACACCCTCGCGGTGGGGGAGAGGGGACCGGGCAGCGGCCCGTACGGCTGGGAGGACGACCTCTTCGCCGGGCTCGACGTCGCCGACGGCCCGGGCCGGTCCCCGGTCGCGGCGGCCGGCCTCCGGTGACCCTGCCTGTCGCGTCGATGTCGGCCGCCCCGGAGCAGAGCGTCCCGCCACCGTCCGGACGGTCCCGGCGGCTGCTCGACCTCGCCCTGCGGGTGGCCGGCGGGCTGGTCGCCGTCCTCGCCGGGACGCTCACCGCGACCCTGGAGCTGCTGCTGGCCACGCTCCGGGTCGGCGGGCAGCTGATCGGCGTCTCGGTGCTCGTCGCCATCGGTGCGAACATCGCCCTGAGCTGGTTCGCGCACGAGGCCGTCGGCCGCCGGTGGGCGGTGGCGCTGCCCGCGACGCCCTGGTTCGTCCTGATGGCGGTCGCGGCGGTCCGCACCGCCGAGGGGGACCTGCTCGTCACCGGCGACAACTGGGTCGGCCTGGCGATGATCGTGGCCGGCGCGATGACCTTCGCGGTGATGGGTTTCCGGCAGATCCTGGCACCGCCACCGGTCCGGTCGGGGGACTGACGACGCACCGGTCGCGGTGGTAGACATTCCTGCCAGGAAGCCCGCCACCGGAGCGGGCGGTACGGCGGGAGGCGTGCGATGAGTGAGCGGTGGCGCGCGATCGGGGTTCTCGCGGTCGCGCTGTTCGCGGTCAACGTGGTCGCCCGGCTGGTCACCCGGTTCGGCTTCGACGGCGACGAGACGGCCGCCGCCGACCGGGTGTCGCTGGGGATGTTCGTGGTGATCGGGCTGGTCCTGGCCGCGGTCGCCTTCGTCTGGGGGAAGCGTCGGCCCGTCGCCGCCTGGGGGGCGGATCTGGCCGCCGCGGTCGGGCTCGCGCTGCTGTTGACGGTGCTGGTCGGGCCGCTGCTGGTCGGCGACAACCCGTTCGGCGGGGGCGCGGCCACCTTCTTCGCCCAGATCTGGCTCTACCTCGCGGCGGCCGGCGTCGGCGCGCTGCTCGGCTACCTGCTCCTCACGGCGCTCGGCCTGGACCACCGCTCGCAGTCGCTCAAGCGGTACGCCGAGCTGAGGGCGACCAAGCCCCGCCGCGTCGTCCGCCGCTGACCCGACCCCGCCGGGCCGGGTTCAGGCGGGCGGGGTGCGGGTGAGGTAGGTGTGGTGGGTGGTGAAGCCGAGGCTGCGGTAGAGGGCCACGGCCGGCGTGTTGCGCTGCTCAACCTGGAGGAAGGCGTGCGAGGCGCCGGTCGCCGCGCCCCAGGCGGCGAGCGCACGGATGATCCGTCCCGCCAGGCCCTGCCGCCTCGCCTCGGGCAGCACCTCGACCAGGCTGAGCCCGAGCCAGCGCCCCTGCCCGGTGACCGTGCCCCGGCCGATGGCGAGCAGGGTGCCGCCGGCGTACACGTGGGCGAAGCGGACCTGGTCCACGGCGGTGAGCACGTGCCGGGCGGCGTCCGGCAGGCCGCCCTTGCGGCCGGCGGCGACGGCGAGCCAGTCGTCCGACGGGCCGGCGGCCAGCTCGACCGGCGGGGCTCCGGTGGGCTCCGGCGCGGCCGGCGACAGCCCCGCCAGCGGCACGGTCTGCACCAGCACGGGCGGCCGGCCGCCCCAGCCACGGGCGTCCAGCTCCGCGCCGACCGGGGCGGCGAGCGGCAGCGGCGTGTTGACCATCGGCGGCTGGCCGAGGTCGGCGTACCAGCGCTCCACCGCGTCGAGGGCGGCGGGCAGGGGCCGGTCCGGGTCGCCCACGGGCAGCGCCGAGTTGGCCCGGCCGGTCCAGCCGTCGGCGGCGCGCAGCCGCCAGTCGCCGAGCCGCCCCCGGACGGCGGCGGGCCAGGCCTCGTCGGCGGCCAGTTCCAGCTCGACCACCGCCGCGGCGGTGGGCCGGCGCGTCGGCGGCACCCGCTTGGCCCGGTGCACCTCGGCCATCGGGACCCGGAGCCGGCCTTGCGCGGTGGCGAGTGTGAGATGGGTTTCGCTCAGCTCGACCAGTTCGCCGAGGGCGTCCGAGAAGAGCGGCCGACCTTCGCGAATCCCCACGATTCGGCGGACCACGATCCGGTGTCCCACATCTTGCTGTCGGAGCACGATCGACCCCCTCCCCGGCGAGATACTAGGCTCTTACCGTCGCGGGTGATCGCGGCGTGTCTTGCGGAGGAGAAGACCGGTGACCTACATCATCGCCGAACCGTGCGTGGATGTGCTCGACAAGGCTTGCATCGAGGAATGCCCGGTCGACTGCATTTACGAGGGCAACCGGATGCTCTATATCCACCCCGACGAGTGCGTCGACTGCGGTGCGTGTGAGCCGGTCTGCCCCGTCGAGGCGATCTTCTACGAGGACGACGTCCCGGAGCAGTGGAAGGACTACACCGGCGCCAACTACGAGTTCTTCGAGGAACTGGGTTCGCCCGGTGGCGCCTCGAAGATCGGCAAGGTCGAGAAGGACGCGACCTTCGTCGCCGCGCAGCCGCCGCGCGGCGAGGGCCACTGAACCGTCCCGCGCCGGTCTCGTCGCGGCTGCCGGAGTTCACCTGGGACACCCTGGGCGCCGCGGCCGCACTGGCCGCGGCGCATCCCGAGGGCATGATCAACCTCTCCATGGGTACGCCGGTCGACCCGGTGCCCGAGGTGATCCGGCAGGCGCTGGCCGACGCGTCGAACGCGCCGGGCTACCCGCTGACCGCCGGCACCCCGGTGCTGCGCGAGTCGATCGCGGCCTGGGTGGCACGGGCCTGCGGCATCAGCGTCGACGGCTTCGGCGTGCTGCCGACGATCGGCTCCAAGGAGCTGGTCGGCTGGCTGCCGACGCTGCTCGGGATCGGGCCCGGCGACGTCGTCGTGGTGCCGTCGATCGCCTACCCGACCTACGAGGACGGGGCCCGGCTCGCCGGCGCCACGGTCGTGCGCGCCGACTCGCTGACCGCCGTCGGCCCCACCTCCCGCGTGCGCCTGGTCTGGGTCAACTCGCCGGGCAACCCGACGGGCCGGGTGCTGCCTGCGGCGCACCTGCGCAAGGTGGTCGACTGGGCCCGGGAGCGCGGCGCGGTGGTCGCCAGCGACGAGTGCTACCTGCCGCTGGGCTGGTCCGCCGAACCCGTCTCGGTGCTCTCGCCCGAGGTCTGCGGTGGCTCGTACGACGGCGTGCTGGCCGTGCACTCGCTCTCCAAGCGGTCCAACCTGGCCGGCTACCGGGCGGGATTCGTGGCGGGCGACCCGGCGCTGGTGGCGGAGCTGCTCAAGGTCCGCAAGCACGCCGGGATGATCGTGCCGGCGCCGGTGCAGGCGGCGATGGTGGCCGCGCTGCGCGACGAGCGGCACGCCGACGAGCAACGGGAGCGCTACCGCGCCCGGCGGGACACCCTGCACGCCGCGTTCACCGGCGCCGGCTTCACCGTCGAGCACTCGGAGGCCGGGCTCTACCTCTGGCTGACCCGGGGCGAGGACTGCTGGGAGACGGTCGACTGGCTGGCCCGGCGGGGCATTCTGGCTGCCGCGGGCGTCTTCTACGGCCCGGGTGGCCGGCAGCACGTCCGGGTGGCGCTGACCGAGTCCGACGAGCACGTGGCGGCGGTCGCCGGCCGGCTGAGCGCCTGAGCGCCGAGGCGCGGTCATGACCGACGACGCGTCCCGGCCGGACCCGACCGGTCGGTGGGCCGGGGAGCGGGCGGCGGTCGTGGGCACCGGCCTGATCGGTGGTTCCGTCCTGCTCCGGCTGCGCGACGCCGGTCTGGACGTCGCCGGGTGGGATCCGGACCCGGCGACCCGCCGGCACGCCCGGCGGCAGGGCGTCGAGGCCCCGGAGACGCTCGACGAGGCGGTCGCCGGCCGCAGCGTGGTCCTGCTCTGCGGCCCGCTGCGCACGCTCTCGGACACCCTGCTGCGGGTCGCCCGGGCGGCCCCGCCCGACTGCGTACTGACGGACGTCGGCAGCACGAAGGCCGAGCTGGCGACCTTCGCCGCCCGGCACGGGCTCGTCGACCGGTTCGTGCCGGGGCACCCGATGGCCGGCGCGGGATCCGCCGGGCTCACCTCCGCCACGGCCACGCTGCTCGACTCCGCCGCCTGGGTGCTCTGCCCGTCCGCGGGCCCGGCGACAACCGCGTTCCGGTGGCTCGCCGGCCTGGTCATCGACGTGTTCCGCGCCCGGGTGGTGCCGATGTCCCCGCAGGAGCACGACCAGGCCGCCGCGCTCGCCTCCCACATCCCGCACCTGCTCGCCGGGGCGCTGGCGGGGGCGGCGCAGCGCAGCGCCCTGCGCGACGCGGTCCTCGCGCTCGCCGCCGGGAGCTTCCGGGACGGCACCCGCGTCGCCGGCACCCCGGCCGTGCGTACCGCGAACATGCTGCTGGGCAACCGGGACCGGGTGCTGACCGAGTTGGCCGGCGTCACCGCCTTCCTCGACGGGCTGACGGACGCGCTGCGGGTCGGTGACGCGGCATCCCTCATCGCGCTGTACGACGAGGCCGGGAAGGCCCGCTCCGCGCTGCTCGCCCGCCCGTTCGACACCCTCGTCCGGGAGTTCCCGGCCGCTGGTGACCATGCCGCCGAGGTGGCCTGGCTGCGGCGGCTGGGAGCAGGCGGGGGACACCTGAGCACCTGCCGGGACGTGGCCGGCACGGTCTCCTACACCGCGCACGTCCCGGCGGGCCCCGCGCCGGCCTGAGCTCCTTCCGGATTTCGCGCCCGCCCGGCCCGGCCGGGACGGGCGGGCGAACGGCCACGATCCCTTCGCGCTCGCGCTCGCGCCCGTCGGACGGTGGTCGTGGACGGCGGGCGGACCGGTGGGCGCGCGGTTAGGGTGAGGGCATGGTGGACGGGCCGGTGGTGGTGGTGCGCGGCGAGGCGTACCGGGAGGTCGCTCCGGAGATCGCCCGGTTCGCGGTGACCGCCAGGGCACGTGACCGGGACCGGGAGGCCACGCTGACCCGGCTGGCCGAGCGGGCCGCCGCCGTCCGGGTGCTGCTCGACGGCGAGGGCCCCGGCATCGACCGGCGGGAAACCGGCGAGCTCCAGGTCAGGCCGGAGACCCGGCGCTCCGGTGAGCGGGTGGTGGCGTACAGCGGCAGCGTGACCACCACCGTGACGGTCAGCGACTTCACCGCGCTCGGCGAGCTGATGCTGCGCCTGGCCGACCAGGACCAGGTCGAGGTGGCCGGGCCGTGGTGGTCGCTGCGGCCGGGCAGCCCGGCCCACCGGGAGGCCCGGCACGCCGCGCTCGCCGACGCGCTGCTGCGCGCCCGCGAGTACGCGGAGGCGCTCGGCGCCCGGGTGACCGCCCTGATCGAGCTGGCCGACGCGGGCGCGGCGGAGCAGCCGATGATGAGCCGGATGGCGTACGCGATGGACGGCGCCGAGAGCAGCCCGCCGGAGCTGGAACTCGACCCGCAGCCGCAGACGGTGCACGCCGCGGTGCAGGCGCGGTTCGCGATCAGCGAGCCGGTCCTCGGCTGATGGCCGGCACCCGGGTCGTCGGGACCGACGAGCTGGTGGCGCGGGCGCGGGCCCTCGCCGAGGCCGGCCCGCGGCAACTGCTCGGCATCGCCGGGCCGCCCGGCGCCGGGAAGTCAGCGCTGGCGGAGCGGATCGTCGAGGCGGTCGGCCCGACGGCCCGGCTGGTGCCGATGGACGGCTTCCACCTCGCCCAGGCCGAGCTGCGCCGCCTGCGCCGGGCGGAGCGCAAGGGCGCCGTGGACACCTTCGACGCCAACGGCTACGTCTCGCTGCTGCGCCGCCTGCGCCGGCTGGAGCCGACGGCGGTCTACGCGCCGGCGTTCCGTCGCGACCTGGAGGAGCCGGTGGCGGGCTCGATCGAGGTGCCGCCGTCGGTGCGGCTGGTGGTCACCGAGGGCAACTACCTGCTGGTGGCGGCGACGCCGTGGGACGAGGTGCGGCAGCTGTTGCACGAGGCATGGTTCCTCGACCTCGACGCCGAGCTGCGGCTGCGCCGGCTGACCGCCCGGCACGAGGCGTACGGGCGGTCGGCGGAACAGGCCCGGGCGTGGGCGACGGGCAGCGACGAGACCAACGCCACCCTGGTGGCCGGCACCGCGCACCGCGCCGACCTGGTCGTCCGGCTCGCCGAGCCACCACCCGTCGAGCCGCACCGGCCGCCCGTCGAAGGCTGAGGCGGATCGGGCGGCTGGCGAAGGCTGAGGCGGATCGGCCGGCCGCGACGGCTGAGACGGTCGGCCGGCCGTGGCGGCCGTCGCCGGCGCGAGCCGGGTCAGCCGGGGCGCCGGGGTGCCGGGACGCCCCGGCGCAGCAGCCACGCCACCCGAGAGCGTTCCCGGTGGAACTCGGGCGCCTCCGGGTAGGCGCTGTGGTTGCGGATCGGCGGGTCGGCCACCTCCCCGTCGCTGGGGTGCAGCGCCTCCGGGTCGCGTACGGGCACGTCCCGTTCCCCCGCCGTGACCGGCCAGCCGAGCGGGTCGGTGTCCCGCCAGAAGTTGGTCCAGCGGACCCGACCGCCGGGCGGGGTCAGCGCCTCGGCCAGCACCGGCAGCCGGTCCGGGCCGAAGTACCCGGGGAAGACCCGCCCGTAGAGCCGGGTCAGCTGGCAGCCGTACGAGAGGAACCAGATCCGCCGGCGCGAGCGGGCGGGCAGCTGGAGGATCACCGCCGCGCAGATCACCGTGCCCTGGCTGTGCCCGGAGAGGATGATCCCGTCCACGCTCCGGGGGTCGTCCTCGGCGAGCGCCAGCAGCCCGGCGGTGCGGGTCTGCAACTCGGGTACGGCCCGTTCGGCGTAGCTGGGCGGGGCCAGCGGGTGCGCGGTCCGGGGCCAGAAGGTGCCCACGTCCCAGACCACACCGACCGAGCGGCGGACGAGTTCGTTGCGGTAGACCAGCAGGCCCATCGCGGCGATCAGCACCGGCAGCCAACCGAGCAGCCGCCCGCCCACCTCGGAGATCCACTCGACCACCGCGGCACCGCCGGTCGCCTGCCTGGGATGCGGCGGGCTGCGGGAGAGCAGGGCGGCGCAGCCGAGGGTCGCCAGCACGGCCGACACGACGGCGTAGCAGCCGACCAGCCGCACGGCGTGCTCGCCGACCAGCCGGTGCAGCGCCTGCCACGCGCTGACGTCGCGGCAGCGCCGCAGGTCGTGCGCGGAGAGCGGGTCGGTCTGTGCCGTCGCCTTCGCGTACTCGTCCCGGCGGAGACGGAGGTAGAGCAGCCCGGCCCGGGCGACCGCGGCGGCGAGCACGAGCAGGGCGACGGCGAAGACGAGCCCGGCCCACAGCACCGGAACCGGGGGCACCACGGGGGAGAGCCCGCCCGGTGCCGGCCGGTCGTTGAGCCGGCCGGTGACCCAGTAGAGCAGCCCGGCGCTGTAGGAGACGCAGAGCATCCAGCCGAAGCCGGCGATGACCGCCGGAGCCCTGCCGCCCCAGGCCAGGTCGGTGTGGGGCGCCAGCGGCTGTCGTTCGGCCGGCGACGGGACGCGCGGCAGCAGCAGGCCGGTGGCAGCCAGGGCGACGACCGGGACGACGACCGTCCAGAACTCCAGCGTCGCGGGCGCGGGCGGCAGCCCGGGCAGCCAGCCGGTGAACCAGGCGAACCCGAGGGTGAGCAGCAGGGCGGCCGCCGCCGGCGCGGCCAGCGCCCGCCGTCCGGACCGGGCCGCGGACCCGATCGCGATCAGCAGCAGCAACTGTCCCGTGCCCAGCCAGGCGATGATCCAGTCGAGGCCGGGCAGCGACCGGTCGGCCGCACAGGTCGGCGCGACGGGATGCCGGGCGCAGTCGGGCGCCGGGCGCAGGTCGGCCAGGGTGGTGCCGGCGGGACCGTCGGGCAGCAGCAGGATCAGCATCGTCCCGACCAGCCCGGTACCGGCGAGCACGGCGACGGCGACGCTCCATCCGCCGAGCGGGGTGGCCCCCGCGCGCCGGGTCAGCCCGGGCCGCGCGAGCGCCACGACCGCGACCAGCACGACGGCGGCGAGCGCCGCCACGGTGGGCCAGGCGACGGCCGCGCGGCCGCCCCGGGGCGGGTCCACCGCGAGGACGGCACCGAGCGGTACGGCGGCGGCGACGACCACGCCGGTGCACAGGTGCAGCACGGCGCCCCTGCGCAACTGGCCCTCGCCGACCCAGAAGGTGCGGTCCTGCAACGGGTTGTCGGGCGGGCCGGGGGGCGGTTCGGGCGCGGCCGGACCCGCCTCGGATCGTTCCCGCCCGTCCGCCGGGGCCCCCACCGGTTGCCGGGCGCTCGGCGGGGGAACCGGTTCGGCGGGCATCTGTGCCTCGTACTGGTAGGTCCGCAAGCTCACGAGCCCGAGCAGGGCCAGCACGCCGAGCGGCACGAGCAGGCCGACGGCCAACGGCCTCGCACCCTCGCTCCACCAGCCCCGCCCCAGGAACTCCCAGGGTCCGGGGATCCGGCGCAGGCAGTCGTCGTCGACGCACTGCCAGCCCACGAGGTCGACCCCGACGGCGGTGAGGGTGAGGGCGCAGGTGCCGGTGAGGCTCAGGCAGAACAGCCGGATCAGCCAGGCCGTGATCCCCGAGGCGCTGTTCCAGCGTTCGGTGCGGGAATCGGCCGGGATGGACGGCCGGGCGTGCAGCGCGACGTTGGCCAGCGTGAACGGAAGCAGCAGCGTCCACAGTGCGCGCTCCACGTCCCGCGCGGTCCGCGCGCCGGAGGTCAGCCGCCCCCAGCTGTACGCCTCCACGACGACCGGCTCGGCCGGCTCGGCGACGGGGGAGCGGTAGAAGCCGGTGACCGGCCCGCCCGCGACGAGCCACGGCGGGGGCGGCGCGTCGCCCCCGGGTGCCGGGCGCAGGCCGAGGATCTGACCGGGGGGCGTGTTGGAGACCCCGTGCACGCGCAGTTCGAGCACCCGACCGACCATGCTCGCCTCCCGGTGACGACGTCACCACCCACAGTGCCGTGCGCCGGGGTCGACGCGCCAGTGTCGGAAGGGTGTTTGTGCAGGTGGCGGGCTTGATGGGGGTCAGTCGAGCTGGCGTACGACGCGGGCCGGGTTACCCACGGCGACGACGTTCGCCGGCAGGTCCTTCGTCACCACGGCGCCTGCGCCGACGACGGTGTTCTCCCCGATGGTGACGCCGGCGAGCACGATGGCCCCGCCGCCGAGCCAGACGTTGTCGCCGATGGTGATCGGCTTGGCCGCCTCCCACTTGTCGCGGCGCGGCCCGGGCTCGACGGGGTGGGTGGGGGTGAGCAGTTGCACGTTCGGTCCGATCTGGACGTCGGCGCCGATGGTGATCGGGGCGACGTCGAGGAGGACCGCGTTGAAGTTGACGAAGCTGCGCGGCCCGATCCGGACCTGCCAGCCGTAGTCGACGTGGAGCGGCGGTCGGACCCAGGCTCCCTCGCCCACCTCGCCGAGCAGGTCGCGCAGGGCCGCGAGCCGGGTCTCGGGCTCGGCGGCCGGGCTGGTGTTGAAGCGTTCCATCAGTCGCGTGGCCCGGTCGAGGTCGGCGGCGATCTCCGGATCGTCGGCGATGTAGGGCTCGCCGGCCAGCATGCGTTCCTTCATGGAGGTCATGAACCGATCATCTCCGAGGGGCGGTTCCGTTCGTTGGCTGGTCCGTCATCTTCGCGACTTCATTTTGCATACCCGGTATGCAACCCTGATGACTGTCAATGCGTCTCTCCCTACAGGTAGTAACGCCCGACGAGGAGGATCCGTTGCAGCGAAGAAGAAAACTCTTCGGTCTCGGCCTGGTGCTCGGCATGGTGCTCGGCACCCCCGGCATGGCCGTCGCCCAGAAGCCCGCCGCCCCGACCGTCCGTCCTGACGCGACCCCGCCGTCCCCGGCGGCAGGCGCCGGCAGCCGCTCGGCCACCGTCACCCTGCTCACCGGCGACCGGGTCACTCTCAGCGGCTCCCGGGCCAGCGTGCGACCCGCGCCCGGGCGCGAGGACGTCCGCTTCCTGACCCGACGGGAGCGGGGCCACCTCTCGGTCGTACCCGAGGACGCCCTGGCGCCGATCCGGGACGGGCGGATCGACCGGCGGCTGTTCGACGTCACCGAACTGGTCGCCGCCGGCTACGACGACGCCCGGCGCGACGACCTGCCCCTGCTGATCACCGGCGGCACCGGCGCGGCCCGGCGCTCCGCCCTGCCCGGCGGGGTGACGGTCACCCGCGAGCTGCCCGCCGTCGGCGGGCTCGCCGCCACGGCGAGCAAGCGGCGGGCCGCCGAGGTCTGGGCGGCGGTCACCGCCGCCGGCGCGAGGGTCGGCGCGGCAGGGGGTGCCGACCGGATCTGGCTCGACGGCCGGCGGCAGCTCACGCTCGACCGTAGCGTGCCGCAGATCGGCGCGCCGGAGGCGTACCGGGCCGGCTACACCGGCCGGGGCGTGCGGGTCGCCGTGCTGGACACCGGGATCGACGCCACGCATCCGGACCTGGCCGGCCGGGTGGCGCAGGTGCGGAACTTCACCGAGGAGTCCGCGCCGGGCGACGTCGTCGGGCACGGCACCCACGTCGCCTCGACCATCGCCGGCAGCGGCGCCGCCTCCGGCGGCCGGATGCGGGGTGTCGCCCCGGACGCGACGCTTCTCGACGGCAAGGTCTGCGAGACGTACGGCTGTCCCGAGTCGGCGATCCTCGCCGGCATGCAGTGGGCCACGGTCGAGCAGCGGGCCCACGTGGTCAACCTCAGTCTCGGCGGCTTCGACACCCCGGAGGTCGACCCGCTGGAGGAGGCCGTCAACACGCTCACCGCGCAGACCGGCGCCCTCTTCGTGATCAGCGCCGGCAACTCCGGCCGGTTCGCGCCGGTCAGCTCCCCCAGCACTGCCGACGCCGCCCTCTCGGTGGGCGCCGTCGACCGGGACGACAGCCTCGCCGACTTCTCCAGCCGTGGCCCCCGCACCGGTGACGACGCGCTCAAGCCCGACATCACCGCCCCCGGCGTGGGGATCGTGGCGGCGCGCAGCCGGGACGGGGTGATCGGCGACCCGGCCGGGAACGGGTACGTGGCGCTGTCGGGCACCTCGATGGCGGCCCCGCACGTCAGCGGCGCGGCGGCGCTGCTCGCCCAGAAGCACGGCGGGAAGGCCGACCGGCTCAAGGCCCTCCTGACGTCCTCGGCGAAGCCGCAACCCGAGCTGACCGCGTACGAGCAGGGGGCCGGGCGGGTCGACGTGGCCGACGCGATCCGGCAGACCGTGACCAGCGACCCGCCGAGCGTGTCGCTCGGGCGGGCACTCTGGCCGCACGGCGACGACACCCCGATCACCCGCACGGTGACCTGGCGCAACGACGGCGCGACCACGGCCGACCTGGACCTGGCCGTCGAGGCGACCGGTCCGGACGGCAAGCCGGCCCCGGCTGGCATGTTCACCCTCGGCGCGAGCCGGATCGCCGTGCCGGGCGGTGGCACGGCGAGTGCCACCGTAACCGCCGACACCCGGGTCGACGGCCCGGACGGCCACTACACCGGCCGGATCGTCGCCCGCTCCGACGGCGCGGTGGTGGCCACCACCCCGCTGGCGGTGCACCGGGAGGTGGAGAGCTACACGGTGACCGCCCGGCACCTGAACCGCGCCGGCGCGCCCGCCGGCGAGCACGGGACCACGCTGGTCTCCCTGGACGAGCTGAACCCGTACGACCTGTACGACCCGGACGGCACCGCCGAGCTGCGGGTCCCCAAGGGCCGGTACGGGCTGGTCAGCTACGTGTTCGACGTGGACGGCGAGGAGTTCACCGCGGCCACCCAGCTCGTCCAGCCGGAGCTGGTGGTCGGCGGGGACACGCGGATCACCCTCGACGCCCGACGGGGCAAGCCGATCGAGATGAGCGTCCCGCAGCGCTCGGCCACCCCGGCGCTCGTCGTCACCGAGGCGAGCTTCCTCGCCGAGGCGGGCAGCTACACCTTCGGCCTGCTGGATTCCGACTTCGACGGTCTCTTCACCGCCGGGCTCGGGCAACCGGTGCCCGCGCAACGGTTCGTCGCCACGGTCAGCAGCCAGTTCGCCGACCTGGAGGCGGCGAGCAGCCCCTACCTCTACGCCCTCAACGAGGCCGTGCCGGGCCGGATGCCGACCGGCTTCGTCCGGCACTACCGGGCGAAGGACCTGGCCACCGTCACCCACCGGTTCAACGGCGGCAGCCCGGGGCTGGTCACCGACCGCCTGGTCTTCGCGCACCGGGATCCCGACCTCGGCGGCTGGGCGGTCGGCCTGCCCACCGCCACGCCGGGACAGCGGGTCGAGCGCTACAACACCCGGGGCTTGCGCTGGTCCTCCGAGCTGGACTTCGGGGTGCCGACCCCGGACGGCTGGAACGACACCAAGGCGATCCTGTTCTCCGAGGAGCGGAGCCTGCGGGCCGGCCGGCACTACCGGGAGAGCTGGAACAGCGCGCCGTACGGGCCGTCGTTCCCGGCGGCCGGGATCACCCGCCAGGGCGACCGCATCGCGGTGAACCTGCCGCTGCACAGTGACGCCGAGGGGCACCCCGGCGGCTCGGTCGCCGACACCGCCCGCACCGCCCTCTACCGCGACGGGGTGCTGGTCGGGGAGATTAACGAACCGGCATACGGCGGGTTCGACGTGCCGCCGGGCGCGGCCGACTACCGGCTGGAGGTGTCGTCGAAGCGGAGCTTCACCGACCTCGCCACCGAGGTGGCGGCCACGTGGACGTTCCGGTCCCGGCACGTCGCCGGGGACGACCGGGCCGCGCTGCCGGCGTCGGCGATCCGGTTCACGCCCCGGCTCGACCGGGAGAACGCCGCCCCGGCGGGCCGGAGCTTCGTGATCCCGGTCCAGGTGCAGCGGCAGCCGGGCGCGCCCTCGGCCCAGGTCGCCGCGCTGACCGTCGACGTCTCCTACGACGGCGGGAAGACCTGGCAGCCGGCCCGGGTCCACCCCGGCGGAGACGGCTGGACGGCCACCGTGCGGCACCCCGCCGGCACCGGACACGTCTCGCTGCGGGCCACCGCACGGGACACCGCCGGCAACACGGTCACCCAGCGCGTCATCCAGGCGTACCGCCTGCGCTGAGGCGTACCCCCGTCGGGTCCGCGGCCAACCGCGGACCCGGCGGGGCGACCGTCAGTCGTTGGCGTGCAGCGCGGCGTTCAGCTCGATGCCCCGGCCGGTGCGGGGCCTCGCCTCCAGCGCGCCGGTGACCGAGTTGCGCCAGAACAGCAGGCCGTCCACCCCGGAGAGCTCGCGGGCCTTGACCACCCGACCGTCCGGCAGGGTGACCTTCGAGCCGGCGGTGACGTAGCAGCCCGCCTCCACCACGCAGTCGTCGCCGAGCGAGATGCCGATGCCGGCGTTCGCGCCGAGCAGGCTGCGCTCGCCGATGCGCACCTTCTCGGTGCCACCGCCGGAGAGGGTGCCCATGATGGAGGCGCCGGCGCCGACGTCGGAGCCGTCGCCGACCACCACGCCCTGCACGATCCGTCCCTCGACCATGGAGGCGCCGAGCGTGCCGGCGTTGAAGTTGCAGAAGCCCTCGTGCATGACCGTGGTGCCGGCCGCCAGGTGCGCGCCGAGTCGCACCCGGTCGGCGTCGGCGATCCGCACGCCCGACGGCACCACGTAGTCGGTCATCCGGGGGAACTTGTCCACCCCGTACACGGCCAGGTGGCGGCCGGCGGCCCGCTCGATGACGCGCAGCTCGTCCACCCGCTCCGGGGGGCACGGCCCGGCGGAGGTCCAGGCCACGTTCGCCAGCTTGCCGAAGATGCCGTCGAGGTTGAGCTCGTTGGGCCGCACCAGGCGGTGGGAGAGCAGGTGCAGCCGCAGGTACGCGTCGGCGGCGTCCTTGATCGGGTCGTCCAGCGAGCCGATCACGGTGACCACCTGGACGGTACGCAGCCCGGGCAGCGCCCGGTCGCCGACGGCCCCCGGCGGCAGGTCCAGCACGTCCGCCTCGTCCTCGCCGGCGACCAGCGGCAGCTCGCCGAGGCCCAGCTTGCCGGTCGGGTACCAGGTGTCGAGCACCTGGTCGTCAGCGGTCACGGTGGCCAGGCCGATGCCCCAGGCGGATTCGGACGTCACTGATTCACCTCTCGTTCGTGCTGCGGGCGGCGAGCGCGTCCTACCCGGGCCGTCCCGGAACGCTCGCTCCGCGCGCTCGCCAGAACTGACGGTACCGTGCGAACCATGGAGAACCCGCTGACCCCCGAGGTCCTGGCCGATCCGGTGGCGCTGACCCGTGCGCTGGTCGACATGGAGTCCGTGTCCCTCAACGAGAAGGCGATCGCCGACTGCGTGCAGGAGGTGCTGCGGGGCGTACCGCACCTGACCACGTACCGGCACGGCAACACGGTGATGGCGCGGACCGACCTGGGCCGTGACCAGCGGGTGGTGCTCGCCGGCCACCTGGACACCGTGCCGCTGAACAACAACTTCCCGTCGACCATGCGCGGCGACCTGATGTACGGCTGCGGCACCTCGGACATGAAGTCCGGGGTGGCGTACGCGCTGCACCTCGCGGTGAGCCTGCCGGACCCGCGCTACGACGTGACGTACTTCTTCTACGAGGCGGAGGAGATCGAGTCGAAGTACAACGGCCTCTTCCTGGTCGCCGAGGCGCACCCGGAGTGGCTGGAGGCGGACTTCGCGGTGCTGCTGGAGCCGACGTACGGCATCGTCGAGGCCGGGTGCCAGGGCACCATGCGTTCGGTCGTCACCACCACCGGCGTTCGCGCCCACTCGGCCCGCTCCTGGCACGGGGTGAACGCGATCCACGCGGCCGGCGAGGTGCTCGACCGGCTGGCCAACTACGAGGCGCGCCGGGTCACCATCGACGGCTGCGACTACCGGGAGGGCATGAACGCGGTCCGCATCCACGGCGGCGTGGCCGGCAACGTGGTGCCCGACCGGTGCGAGGTGGAGGTCAACTACCGGTTCGCGCCGGA
Source organism: Micromonospora sp. NPDC023633 (assembly GCF_040640035.1). NCBI lineage: Bacteria > Bacillati > Actinomycetota > Actinomycetes > Micromonosporales > Micromonosporaceae > Micromonospora > Micromonospora sp. NPDC023633. The sequence goes on from NZ_JBFABB010000042.1 coordinate 34,088, forward strand.
CCGGACCCCGGCCGAGGCCGAGGCGCACCTGCGCGAGGTCTTCGCCGGCTTCGAGGTGCGGATCACGGATTCGGCCGCCGGCGCCCCGCCCGGGCTGGAGGCGGCGCCCGCCCAGGAGTTCCTCGCGGCGGTCGGTGCCGCGCCGATCGGCAAGCTGGGCTGGACGGACGTGGCCCGGTTCGCCGCGATGGGCATCCCGGCGCTGAACTTCGGTCCCGGTGACCCCAACCTGGCCCACCACCCCGACGAGCACGTCGAGATCAGCAAGATCCGCGACGGTGCCGCCACCCTGCACCGCTGGCTCGCCTCCGCCTGAGCCCCCGGGGGCGGGGCGTCCCCCGCATGGACGGAAGGTCCGCGTCGGATGACGCGGACCTTCCGCTCGCGGTGCTGTCGGTGCGGCTCAGACGGTGGTGGACGCGTCGGCGGTGGGCCGGGCGTCGGTCTGGCCGCCCTGGTCGGTGGACGGTTCCATCAGGCGGGCACGGCGGCGCTCGGCCACCACGTCGCGGATGCGGCGCTGCATCTGCCGCCGGATCCGGATCATCTCGCTGTTGCTGATCACGCTGGCTCCTCCCCCGAAGGCGCGCGCCGGGGCATACCCGGTATGTGAATAGTAAGACGTCCGTGCGACTGAATTAGTTGCCCAAGATCCGGAAATACTTTTTCGCTCGTCGTCCGGCCCGTTGCCCGTTGCCCGGTCCGGCCGTCGCCCCCGGCCGTCGGTCATCGGCGGGCCGGGTCGCGGTGCCGCGCACCTGGCAGGTGCCACTCCACTACGGTTGCTCCCATGGGTCAGAGCAACGGGCGGGAGGCCGGCCGCGAGCCGGGACGGGAGCGGCACCGGGGGGCCGTGACACTGCGTCGGCAGGCGATCACGAGCAGCACCGCCGACCAGCGCCTGCTCGATTCGCGGGGGCGCGGCGACTGGAAGACCAAGGACGCCTGGCGGGCGCTGCGCATCCTCTCCGAGTTCGTTGAGGGCTTCGACACCCTCGCCGACCTGCCCCCCGCGGTCAGCGTGTTCGGTTCCGCCCGCAGCCGGCCGGAGAGCCCGGAGTGCCGGATGGCCGAGGCGCTGGGCGCGGCCCTGGCCCGGGCCGGCTACGCGGTGATCACCGGCGGTGGGCCGGGCGTGATGGAGGCGGCCAACCGGGGGGCCAGCGAGGCCGGCGGGCTGTCGGTGGGCCTCGGCATCGAGCTCCCCTTCGAGCAGGGGCTCAACGACTGGGTCGACCTGGCCATCGACTTCCGCTACTTCTTCGCCCGCAAGACCATGTTCGTCAAGTACGCCCAGGCGTTCGTCGTGCTGCCCGGCGGGTTCGGCACCATGGACGAGCTCTTCGAGGCGCTGACCCTGGTGCAGACCGGCAAGGTCACCCGGTTCCCCGTGGTGCTGATGGGCGCGGCCTACTGGAGCGGCCTGCTGGACTGGCTGCGGGACACGATGGCCGCCGACGGCAAGATCGGCCCGGTCGACCTGGAGCTGATCTGCGTGACCGATGAGGTCGACGCGGCGGTCCGGCACATCGTGGAGGCCGAGGCCGCCCTCAACGTCGAGCAGGAGGCGGTCCGCGAGGAGGCCGTCGCCGTCACCGCCGCCGAGCAGCAGGCCGCCGCCGAGGCGGGCGACGGGAACCGGGACCGCTGACGTGGCGGCGATCTGCGTGTTCTGCGCCTCCTCCCGTACGCTCGACCAGCGCTGGCTGGACCTCGCGGCCGAGACGGGCGCGGAGATCGCCCGGCGCGGGCACACCCTCGTCAGCGGCGGCGGGTGCGTCGGCATGATGGGCGCGCTGGCGGACGGGGCGCGGGCCGCCGGTGGCCGGACGGTCGGCGTGATCCCGCAGTCGCTGGTCGACCTGGAGGTCGCCGACCTGGCGTCGGACGAGTTGCTCGTCACCGACTCGATGGCCAGCCGCAAGACCCTCATGATCGACAAGTCGGACGCGTTCCTCACCCTGCCGGGCGGGCTCGGCACCCTCGACGAGCTGTTCGAGGTCTGGACGACCGCCACCCTGGCCCTGCACACGAAGCCCATGGTGCTGGTCGACACCGACGGCTTCTACCGCCCGGTGCTCGACTGGCTGGGCGCCCTGGCCGACCAGACCTTCCTCAAGCCCGCCGGCCTGGGCCTGCTCACCGTGACCGACACGGTCCCCGCCGCCCTGGACGCCCTCGAACTCCACCTGACCTGACCCACCCGCCCCGCCCCCCGTACCTCCGCGTCGATCATGAGGTTGGCGGGGACGAAAGGGGCGAACCGTGCGGCCAACCTCATGATCGACGCCGACTCCATCCGGGAGGGTGCGCCCGGGGGTGCGCGGGCGGGGTGGCGGGGTGGGGGTGTCGTACCGGCGTGGTGGGATGGACGGATGCAGGCGTACCGGCTGGTGCGCCGGCCTGCCGAGGCGGTCCGGGGGGACCACCGGCCCGGCGGGCCGGCCCGGGGCGACGGTCGGTCCGAGGGGCCGGTCGAGGGTGAACGGCGGTCCGGTGGGCCGGCCGGCGGGGACGCGCAACGTGGGGCGGCGCGGCTGACCGATCCGCGCCAGGCCGAGATCGTGGCGCACACCGACGGGCCGATGCTGGTGCTCGGCGGCCCCGGCACGGGCAAGACCGGCACGCTGGTCGAGGCCGTCGCCGCGCGGGTGGCCGAAGGCGTCGACCCGGAGCGGATCCTGGTGCTCACCTTCGGCCGCCGGGGCGCCACCGCGCTGCGCCAGCGGATCGAGGCCAGGGCCGCCGAGGACGGGCACCGCGTGCTGCGCGAGCCGCTGGTGCGCACCCTTCCGGCGTACGCCTTCGGGCTGCTGCGCCGGGCCGCGGCCGAGCGCGGCGAGCCGTCTCCCCGGCTGCTCACCGGTCCGGAGCAGGATCTGATCATCCGTGAGCTGCTCGACGTGGTCGGCGAGGAACCCGACGACGACCCGGTGGGCTGGCCGGAGGACCTGCGCCCGGCGCTGCGCACCCGGGCCTTCGCCGCGCAGCTGCGCGACCTGCTGATGCGCGCCGCCGAGCGGGGCGTCGGCCCCGTCGAGCTGGCCCGGCTGGGCGAGAAGCTCGGCCGCGCCGACTGGCCCGCCGCCGCGCGCTTCCTGCGGGAGTACGTGGCCGTGCTCGCCCTGCGCGACGTCAGCAACCGTGGCTCTGTCGCGTACGACCCGGCCGAGCTGGTCCGGGCCGCCACCGGGATGCTGCTCGACGACCCCGAGCTGCTCGCGGCCGAGCGCCGGCGGCTGGCGTACGTCTACGTCGACGAGCTGGCCGACACCGACCCGGCCCAGCAGGACCTGCTCGCGACGGTGGCCGGGGGCGGCAAGCCCCTGGTGGCGTTCGCCGACCCGGATTCCTCCACGTACGCGTTCCGTGGCGCGGACCCGGCCGGGGTGGCGACGTTCCCGCACCGCTTCCGCACCGCCTCCGGGGCGCCCGCGGCACAGGTGGTGCTCACCACCTCCTACCGGGCCGGTGCCCGGCTGCTGGCCGCGTCCGGCCGGCTGGCGCGGCGACTGCGTGGCCCGGCGGCGCACCGCCGGCTGCACCCGCTGCCCGACGCGTCGCCCGGCTCGGTCGAGGTACGCACCTTCCGCTCGGCCACCAGCGAGGCGGCCTGGCTGGCGCACGCGCTGCGCGAGGCGCACCTGCTCGGCGGCGTGCCCTGGTCGGAGATGGCCGTGCTGGTGCGCTCCACCGGGCGGCAGTTGCCGTCGCTGCAACGCGCCCTGCACGCCGCCGGGGTGCCCACCGTCGTGCACGGCGAGGACCTGCCGCTGCACCTGCAACCGGCGGTCGCGCCGCTGCTGCTCCTGCTGCGCTGCGCCCTGGAGCCCGAGCGGCTCGACGAGGAGGCCGCCGTAGCCCTGCTGCACTCGCCGCTCGGCGGCGCCGATCCGCTGGCGGAGCGGCGGCTGCGGCAGGGGCTGCGCGCCCTGGCGCTGGCCGGCGGCGACCGCCGGCCCTCCGGCGAGCTGATCGTGGAGGCGCTGCGCGACCCGGCGGAGCTGGCCGGGATCGAGCGGCACTGGGCGGAGCCGGCGCAGACGGTGGCTGGCCTGCTGGCCGTCGCCCGGGAGGCCGCCGCGCGGCCCGGCGCCACGGCGGAGGACGTGCTCTGGGCGGTCTGGCGGGCCAGCGGGCTCGCCGAGCTGTGGTCGGCGGCGACCGGCCGTGGTCAGACGGTGGCCGGCGAGGGCGACGTCGCGCGGCGCCGCCGCGCCGAGGCGGCCGACCGCGACCTCGACGCCGTGATGGTGCTCTTCGACGCGGCGGCCCGGTTCGCCGACCGGCTGCCCGGCGCGCGCACGGAGGTCTTCCTCGACCACGTGCTCGGCCAGGACCTGCCGGCCGACACCCTCGCCCCGACCGCCGACCGGGGGGAGGCGGTGCGCCTGCTCACGGCCCACGCCGCGAAGGGGCTGGAGTGGGATCTCGTGGCGGTCGCCGGGGTGCAGGAGGGCGTCTGGCCCGACCTGCGGCTGCGGGGCAGCCTGCTCGGCTCGGAGCGCCTGGTCGACGTGCTCGCCGGCCGGACGGCCGGCGCGGGCGCGGTGGCCGCCCTGGTCGGGCAGACCTCGGCGCTGCTCGACGAGGAGCGCCGGCTGTTCCACGTCGCGGTCACCCGGGCCCGGCGGCGGTTGCTGGTCAGCGCGGTCGCCTCTGCCGCCGTGGGCGGCGACGACCACGAGGAGCAGCCGAGCCGCTTCCTCTACGAGCTGGGCCCGACCGATCCGCCCGCCCCGGGCGACGGCCCTCCGCCCCCGGGCGACGGCCCTCCGCCCCCGGGCGACGGCCCTCCGCCCCCGGGCGACGGCCCTCCGCCCCCGAGCGACGGCGGTCCCGCCGGAGCCGAGGAGGAACCGGACCGGCCGGGCGCGTTGCCGGTGAGCCGGCCGCCCCGGGCGCTGACCCTGCCGGCGCTGGTGGCGGAGCTGCGTACCGCCGTCAGTGACCCGGCCGCGCCCTACGCCCGGCGGCAGGCGGCGGCTGCCGAGCTGGCCCGGCTCGCCGCCGCCGGGGTGGCCGGCGCGCACCCGGACGACTGGTGGGGGCTGCGGCAGCTCTCCGACGACCGCCCGCTGGTCGAGGAGGGGGAGCCGGTCCGGGTCACTCCGTCGGCGATGGAGAGCGCGTTGCGGTGCAGCCTGCGCTGGCTGCTGGAGCGGCACGGCGGCAGCCCGCCGGCCAGCGCCGCCCAGGGGGTCGGCAACCTGGTGCACGCCGCCGCGATGCTCGCCGAGGACGCCAGCGCCGACCGGGGTGCCCTGCTGGACTACGTCGCCGCCCGGTTCGACGCGATCGAGCTGGCCGCCCGTTGGATGGTCGGGCCGGAACACAGCCGCGCCGAGGCGATGGTGGACAAGCTGCTCCGCTGGTTGGCCGCGAACCCGCGTCGGCTGCTCGCCATCGAGCACGAGTTCGCGGTGCGCCTCGACGACCCGCACCGGCCGGTCGAGCTGGTCGGCCGGGTGGACCGGCTGGAGGTCGACGAGGACGGCCGGCTGGTCGTGATCGACCTGAAGACCGGCAAGTCCACCGCCGTCACGGCCCACGACCTCGCCGAGCACCCGCAGCTCGGCGCCTACCAGGCGGCGGTGGAGGCGGGAGCCTTCGCCGACTTCGGCGAGGAGTCCGGTGGGGCGGCCCTGGTGCAGCTCGGCACCGGCGCGAAGGACGCGAGGGAGCAGAGCCAGCCGCCGGCCGGGGAGGGTCCGGAGGCCGGCTGGGCGACCGCGCTGGTGCGGCGCACCGCCGATACGATGGCCGCCGCCACCTTCGCCGCGGTCGCCAACTCGAAGTGCCGGGTCTGCCCGGTGCGGACGAGCTGCCCGGTGTCCGGGCAGGGCCGCCAGGTGGTCGAGCCGCCGACCGTGCACCGCCCGGAGAAGACTTGACGCAGCCCGCCCTGTTCAGCAGCGCGACCCCCGCGCCCCGGGTCGCCGACGCCGGTCCCCGGTACACCCCGGTGGAGCTGGCGAAGCTGCTGCGGCTGCCCGCGCCGACCCGGGAGCAGGCGGCGATCATCGCTGCCCCCGTGGAGCCGCTGCTGGTGGTGGCGGGTGCCGGGTCGGGCAAGACCGAGACGATGGCCGCCCGGGTGGTCTGGCTCGTCGCCAACTCGTACGTGCGGCCGGAGCAGGTGCTCGGGCTCACCTTCACCCGCAAGGCCGCCGGGGAGCTGGCGCACCGGGTGCGTACCCGGCTCGACCAGTTGGTGCGGCGGCTCGGGCGGCGGGGGCGCGACCCGCTCGACGATCCGCTGGCCGGGGAGCCGACCGTCTCCACCTACCACTCGTACGCCGGTCGGATCGTCACCGAGCACGGGCTGCGGGCCGGCTACGAGCCGTCCACCCGCCTGCTCACCGAGGCGTCCCGCTGGCAGCTGGTCGACCTGCTGGTGCGCAACTACGACGGCGACATGTCCGGGGTGGACCGGATGCCGAGCACGGTCACCGACGCGGTGCTGGCGCTCGCCGGGGAGCTGGACGAGCACCTGGTCGACCCGGACGCGCTGGCCGCCTGGACGGGCCGGTTCTTCGCCGAGGTGCAGGCGCGCCCCGGCCGGGTCTACGCCGACGTCCGCAGGGCGCTGCAACTCCAGCAGACCCGGCTGAAGCTGCTCCCGCTGGTGCGCGCGTACGCCCGGCGCAAGGAGGACTTCGAGGCGATGGACTTCGCCGACCAGCTCGCCCGGGCTGCCCGGGTGGCCCGGGACCACCCGGGGGTCGGCGAGATCGAGCGGGACCGCTTCCGGGTGGTGCTGCTGGACGAGTACCAGGACACCAGCCACGCCCAGGTGGTGCTGCTCAACGCGCTCTTCGGCGGCGGGCACCCGGTGACGGCTGTCGGTGACCCCTGCCAGTCGATCTACGGCTGGCGCGGGGCGAGCGCCGGCACCCTGGACCGCTTCCCCACGGAGTTCGCCCGCGCCGACGGCGCGCCGGCCGAGATGCTCGGCCTCACCACGAGCTGGCGCAACCGGCCCGAGATCCTCGGCGTCGCCAACGCCCTGGCCACCCCGCTGCGGGCCGCCGGCGCGCGGGTGCCGGAGCTGCGCGCGGCGATGAGCGTCCGGGAGCCGGTCCCGCACCGCAGCGCCCGCGGCGCCGCCGGCGGCACCGTCCACTGCGCCCTGCTCCGGACGTACGCCGACGAGGCCGACTGGATCGCCGACAGCGTGCTGCACGCCTGGCGCGGCGCGGCGGGGATGCCGGGCGCGCTGCCCGAGCACATCCCGGTGCCGCTGCGGCCCACCACCGCCGTGCTCGTGCGGCTGCGCAGCCAGATCCCGGCGATCGAGTCGGCGCTGCGCGAGCGCGGCCTCCCGGTCGAGGTGGTCGGCCTGGGCGGCCTGCTGGACACCCCCGAGGTGCGGGACGTGGTGTGCACGCTGCGGGTGCTGGCCGACCCGACGGACGGGGCCGCGCTGCTGCGGCTGCTGACCGGCGCGCGCTGGCGGATCGGGCCCCGTGACCTGGTGGCCCTGCACCGCCGGGCGAAGGCCATCGCGGCGGCCCGGCGCAGGCTCGCCGACGACGGCACCCCGGAGATCAGCCCGGACCTGCTCGACGAGGCGACGCTGGTCGAGGCGCTGGCCGACCCGGGTCCGGCGCAGGCGTACTCGGCGGAGGGCTACGCGCGGCTGCGGGCGTACGCCCGGGAGCTGGGCCTGCTGCGCTACCGGCTGGACCAGTCCCTGCCGGAGCTGATCGCGGACATCGAGCGGACGATCGGTCTGGACGTGGAGGTGGCGGTGCGGGCCGGCCGGGACGGGGCCGGGGACGCCGGCCTGGCCCGGGGCCACCTGGACGCGCTCGGCGACGTCGCCGCCCGGTTCAGCGGCGAGACGCCGGGTGCCACCCTGTCGGGGTTCCTGGCCTACCTGGCCGCCGCCGAGGACGAGGAGCGCGGCCTCACCCCGGGCGAGGTGGAGGTGGTCGAGGGCGCGGTGCAGATCCTCACCGCGCACGCCGCGAAGGGCCTGGAGTGGGACGTGGTGGCGGTGGCCGGGCTGAGCCGGGGCGTCTGGCCGGGGCCGGTGCGCAACTCCGACCACTGGCTCGGCGGGCTCGGCGTGCTGCCGTTCCCGCTGCGCGGCGACGCCGACGGGCTGCCCGAGCTGGGCCTCGCCGAGGCCGAGGACCAGCGGGGGGTGGCCCGGGCGCTGGAGGACTTCACCGACGCCTGGCGGGCGCACGACGAGCGGGAGGAACGCCGGCTGGCGTACGTGGCGGTGACCCGGCCCCGGCGGCTGCTGCTCTGCTCCGGCTACTGGTGGGGGGAGGGCACCAAACGCCCGCGCGGCCCGTCGGTGCTGCTGCGCGAGGTGCACGACGCCTGCCTGGACGCCGGCGCGGGGCACCTGGTCGACGAGTGGGCGCCGGAGCCGCCCGGCGACGCGGTCAACCCGACGACCGAGGTGGTGCTGCGCGCCGAGTGGCCGGCCGACCCGTTGGGCGCACGGCGGCCGGCGCTGGCGGAGGCGGCCGCCCTGGTCCGCCGCTTCCTCGCCGACGGCGACGGGGCCTCCGGCGAAAGCCCGGATCAGCCGGTCGACGACCCGGACGTGGCGCGGTGGCGGCGGGAGGCCGACCTGCTGCTCGCCGAGCGGGCCGAGCTGACCCGGCAGTCCGGTGCGGTCGAGGTGGCGCTGCCGGGCCAGCTGTCGGTGACCCAGCTGGTGGCGCTGCGCCGGGATCCGGCGGCGCTGGCCCGCGCGCTGCGCCGCCCGGTGCCCACCGAGCCCAATCCGTACGCCCGCCGGGGCACCGCCTTCCACACCTGGCTGGAGCAGCGGTTCGGCGCCGACCGGCTGCTCGACCTGGACGAGCTGCCGGGCGCGGCCGACGCGGACGCGGCGCCGGACGAGGCGCTGGCCGAGCTCCAGGAGCGCTTCCTGGCCAGCGAGTGGGCCGACCGGGTGCCGGTCGAGGTGGAGGTGCCCTTCGCCACCGTGATCGCCGGGGTCGTGGTGCGGGGGCGGATGGACGCCGTCTTCGCCCGGCCCGGCGGGCGGTTCGACGCGGTCGACTGGAAGACCGGCCGGCAGCCCGCCGGCGCCGCCGCCGACGTGGCCGCCGTGCAGCTCGCGGTCTACCGACTGGCCTGGGCGGAGCTGGCCGGCGTACCGGTGGAGCGGGTCGGCGCGGCGTTCCACTACGTGCGGGACGGGGTCACGGTCCGCCCGGCGGACCTGCTCGACGCGGACGGGCTGACCGCGCTGATCGCTTCCGTACCGGAAATTCCGGCAGACGGTGGTGCTGGGCCGAATCCGTGATAGGTTGGTCGCGTTGCAGTTATGGTTCCCAGAGACTCTGTGTGCGCCTGGAGGATTGTGGCCCAGGCGCTCTTTGTTGTGTCCGGAGTTCTCCGGGCGGGGCGACCAGAAGCGACAAGCGAGCCAGGCAGTTCCGCGTGGCGCGCTCCTCTTCGAGCCCGCAACAAGTGCGGGTTCGACGTTCCGTCAAGGAGACGAAACAAAAATGGCTATTGGCACCGTCAAGTGGTTCAACGCTGACAAGGGCTTCGGCTTCATCACCCCGGACGGCGGCGGCGCCGACGTCTTCGCCCACTTCTCGGCCATCCAGTCCTCCGGCTACCGGAGCCTGGACGAGAACCAGCGGGTCGAGTTCGAGGTGACCCAGGGCCAGAAGGGCCCGCAGGCGGAGAACATCCGCCCGCTCTGATCTTCGGATCTCCTAGGTAACACCCACCGCGCCCTCCGGGCGCGGTGACGGGACCGGTCCGCCGCGTCGTCGACCTGCGTGAGCAGGCGGCAAGACGGCGGCGGGCCGGGCCCCGTACCCCTTTCGGTTCGTGCTTGTGAGTCACCTGCGGCCTGGTCCGCCGGTGACAGCGCCGCCTTCGGCGCCCTCCCTCGACACGTGCCGCGTCGAGGAAGGCTTCCGCATGACCACCGTCGTACCCTCTTTCGCCCTTACCGGGCTGGCCCCGGCGCTGCTCGCCGAGCTGACCGCCCAGGGCATCACCGAGCCGTTCCCGATCCAGTCGGCGACCCTGCCGGACTCGCTCGCGGGCCGCGACGTGCTCGGCCGGGGCCGCACCGGCTCCGGCAAGACGCTCGCCTTCGGGCTCCCCCTGCTGTCCCGCACCGCCGGCCGTCGGGCCCGCCCGGGCCGGCCGCTGGCCCTGGTGCTGGTGCCGACCCGCGAGCTGGCCCAGCAGGTCACCACCGCGCTCGACCCGTACGCCCGGGCCGTCGGGCTGCGCTGCGCCACCGTCGTCGGCGGGCTGTCGCTGCAACGCCAGGCGGACGCCCTGCGCGCGGGCGCCGAGCTGGTCGTGGCGACCCCCGGCCGGCTGCACGACCTGATCAACCGCGGTGACGCCCGGCTGGACCAGGTCGGCATCACCGTGCTCGACGAGGCCGACCAGATGGCCGACATGGGCTTCCTGCCGCAGGTCACCAAGCTGCTGGAGCAGGTCGCCCCGAACGGGCAGCGGATGCTCTTCTCGGCCACCCTCGACGGCGGCGTGGACCGCCTGGTGCGCCGCTTCCTCACCAACCCGGTCTCGCACTCGGTCGACCCGGGCACCGCCACGGTGACCGCGATGACCCACCACGTGCTGCACGTCGACGCGGCGGACAAGCCGGCCGCCCTGACCTGGATCGCCGCCCGCGAGGGCCGCACCATCCTGTTCATGGGCACCAAGCACCGCGCCGACCGGCTCGCCCGGCAGCTGCTGTCCAAGGGGGTACGCGCGGCCGCGCTGCACGGCGGGAAGTCGCAGCCGCAGCGCACCCGGATCCTGGAGCAGTTCCGCACCGGGCAGGTGACGGCGCTGGTCGCCACCGACGTGGCGGCCCGGGGCATCCACGTCGACGGGCTGGACATGGTGGTCAACGTGGATCCGCCCACCGAGGCGAAGGACTACCTGCACCGTGGTGGGCGTACCGCCCGGGCGGGGGAGTCCGGCGCGGTGGTCACCCTGGTCCTGCCGGAGCAGCGCCGGGACGTGTCCCGGCTGATGTCGACCGCCGGCATCCGTCCCGAGTCCGTCCAGGTGCGTCCCGGCGACGAGGCCCTGGCCCGGGTGACCGGTGCCCGGGAGCCGTCCGGCGTGCCGGTGACGATCGCGCCGCCCCCGCCGCAGGCCGCCTCCTCCGGATCAGCCGGCGGCCGGTCGGCCGGTCGCGCCGGTGACGGCGGCCGGGCTCCGCACCGCGCCTCGGGGCGGCCCCGCCGCTCCCGCCGTCCCCGCGCTCCGCACGCCTCCTGACCGACTCCCCAACCGCTCCTCCCACCGGCTCCGGGCACCCGTGCCCGGAGCCGGTCACTGAGTCCGGAATCAGCGGACGTTACGTCCGATCGGCGACTGTTTCCGCCGCCGCGGGTGGTGGAAGCTGAGGGCGGGGGAAAGATCCGGGCGGGACCGCCCGGGCGTGGGAGGGGTGACCATGGTGGGCGACGCCGGCTCGGGCGCGGCGCGGGAACTGTTGCTGGTGCTCGCGGTGGCGCTGGCCGGGCTGTTGCTCGCCGTGGTCGTGGTGTTCGCGCCGTGGCACGTCACCCCGGACGGGGCCGCTCCGGTCGAGCTTCGCAGCCCGACGGAGCGGCCGGCGTCCACCGCCGGCTGAGCACCGCCGCCGCCCGCCGGCGGCCGGGCGTCAGCGGGCGCGGGTCTCCCCGGCGCCGGACGGCCGGTGTTGCACACCCAGCAGGTCGGCGAGGGTGGTCCGGTCGACCACCAGGGCGATCGCACCGTGCACGGCCAGCCAGACGTCGCGCAGGCCGGTCGCCACACCCGCGTAGCCGGCCCGCTCGGCCGGCAGCCCGCGGACGGTCGTCAGCGACCCGCCGATCGCGCGGAGCACGTCGCCGACGCTGATCTCGACCGCGGGGCGGGCCAGGGCGTACCCGCCCTCGGTGCCCCGGTGGCTCACGAGCAGACCGGCCCGGCGCAGGTCGACCAGGATGCCCTGGAGGAAGCTCAGCGGGATGCCCTGGCTGTCGGCCAGCGCCCCCGCCTTGACCAGCTCGCCGCCACCGCCGGGGGCCGCGGCGGCGACGACGAGCATGGCCCGGAGCGCGTAGTCACTGCGCGCGGAGACGTACACGTCACTGGCCCGCCTGGTCCAGCACGCCCCAGCGACGCCGGATCGCCTTGTCCGCCGCCCCGAACGCGGCGTCGACCACCAGGCCCAGCACCAGGATCACGATCATGGTGGAGATCAGCCAGGGCGAGTCGGAGAGCTCCCGCGAGTAGGTCAGCTGCGCGCCCAGCGAGGTCTGCGAGATGCCGACCACGATCAGCTCGCCGGCCATCAGGCTGCGCCAGGAGAACGCCCAGCCCTGCTTGAGACCGGCCACGATGGCCGGCAGCGCGGCGGGCGCGATGACGTACCGGTACAGGTTCAGCCCGCGGGCGCCGAGGTTGCGGCCGGCGCGCAGCAGCAGCGGCGGCACGTAGTCCACGCCCGCGATCACGCCGTTGGCGATGGACGGCGCGGCGCCGAGCACCACCACGAAGAAGATGGCCTTCTCGCTCAGCTCGAACAGCAGGATCGCCAGCGGGAACCAGGCGATCGACGGCATGGTCTGCAGTGCGGTGATCATCGAGCCGATCGCGGCCCGCAGGATCCGCGACCGGGCGACCGCGAGGCCGAGCAGCAGGCCCACGGCGACCGAGAAGAGGTAGCCGAGGGCCGCCCGGCGCAGGGTGGTGGCCAGCCCGTCCCAGAGCTGGACGCCGCTGACCTGCCGGAGCAGCTCCTGACCCACGGCCACCGGGCCGGGCAGCGAGTACTCGGGCTTCCAGCCGGTCCAGACCACGACCTGCCAGGCGCCGACGGCGAGGGCGAGGGCGGCCAGCTTCGGCCAGGTCGCCGCCCAGAGCCGGCTGGCCCGGGTGCGGCTCTCCTCCCGGCCGGCCAACTCCAAGGCGTCCAGCCCGGAGATCTCCGCGTCGGTGTGCGGGACGGTGGCGAGGGTGTCACCGGCCATGGCGGCCCACCTCCGTACGCAGGCGGTCGGTGACCTCGGCGGCGATCGCGGCGACCTCGGGGGAGTCGATGCGGCGCGGCCGGGGCACGTCGACCGGGGTGGACCAGATGATCCGGCCGGGCCGGCTGGAGAGCAGGATGATCCGGTCGGCGAGCCGGGCCGCCTCGCGGACGTTGTGCGTCACGAAGAGCACGCTGAGCCGCCGCTCGGTCCAGATCCGTTCCAGCTCGTCGTGCAGGATGTCCCGGGTCATCGCGTCGAGCGCGCCGAACGGCTCGTCCATCAGCAGCACCGGCGTGTCCAGGGCGAGGGTGCGGGCCAGCGCCACCCGCTGGCGCATGCCGCCGGAGAGCTCGTGCGGGCGCTTGCGGCCGAAGTCGGCCAGGTGCACGGTGCCCAGCAGTTCGGCGACCCGGTCCCGCCGCGCCGCCCGGGACAGCCCGCGCAGCTTCAGCGGCACCTCGACGTTGCCCTCGACGGTCAGCCACGGGAAGAGGGCCGGCTCCTGGAACATCAGTCCCGGGTCGACGCCCTCGTCGAGGGTGATCCGTCCGCCGCTGGGCCGGTCGAGGCCGGCGACCAGGTTGAGCAGGGTGCTCTTGCCGCAGCCGGAGGCCCCGACCAGGCAGACGAACTCGCCGGGCGCGACGTCGAGGGAGACCCCGTCCAGGGCGACGACGGCGTTCGCCCCGCGCCCGTACACCTTGGTGACGCCGTGCAGCGCGACCGAGCCGGTCGCGCTGCGTGGCGTCGTCGTGGTCGACGTCATGGCTGGCCGACCTCGGGCCTGCCCTGGCCCTTGAGCACCTCGTTGAGGTGGGTCAGGTCGTAGAGGCCGTCGAGGCTGACCGGCTGGGTCAGCCCGACCGCGACGGCGTGGTCGAGGCCGGTCTTCAGCGACGAGGCGATCGGGTCGTTGGTGAACTCCAGGGTCGGCCAGGCCTGCTTGATCAGCTTGAGGTCCAGCGGCTTCCCGCTGATCTTGCCGATGTGGTCGGAGATGGCCTGGTGCGCCTCGTCGGGCCTGCCGTTGACGAACTCGTTCGCGGCGACCTGACCCTCGACCAGCTTCTTCACCACGTCGGGGTGGGCCTTGAGGAACTTGGTGCTGACGATCAGGTTGGTGATCACGAACTTCCGGTCCGGCCAGAGGTCGCGCTCGTCGACGAGCACCTTGCCCCCGGCGTTGACCAGCCGGGACACGAACGGCTCGGGCACCCAGGCGCCGTCGATGGCCCCGCTGTTGAACGTCTCCACCGTCTGGGCGTTCTCCTGCGGAATGATCTTGACGTCGCCGCCGCCCTCCTTGGTGGTCGTGAGGCCCTTCTCCTTGAGCCAGTGGCGGACGGCCACGTCCTGGGTGTTGCCCAGCTGCGGGGTGGCGATCTTCCGGCCCCGGAGCTGCTCCACCGAGGTGATCTCGGGCTTGACGACGAGCGCGACGCCGCCGGAGGCCGCGCCGGAGATGACCCGGACGGCCTCGCCCTTGGACTTCGAGAAGGCGTTCACGGTCGGGTTCGGGCCGATGTACGTGGCGTCGAGCGCGCCGGAGAAGATCGCCTCGATGGCGGCCGGGCCGGCGTTGAAGGTCTTCGTCTCCAGCTTGACGTCGCCGCCGAGCTTCTCGGCGAAGATGCCCTTCTCCACGCCGACCACGGCCGGCGCGTGGGTGATGTTGGGGAAGTAGCCGAGCCGCAGCGTGGTCGGGCCGGAGCCGCCGCCCGCGCTCTCGCTGTCGTCGCCGCAGGCGGCGGCGGTGCCCAGGGTCGCCGCGCCGATGACGGCGAGGGTGGCCAGGGAGACCCACCGACGCAGGGGGAGCCGTCTCATCGTCCATCCAATCCGCAGTATTCCTACTTAGTTGGTAGGAAGAGTGGGTCAGCCGGTGAGTTGACGTCAAGGGCCAACCACATGCCGGGATCCGCGTCCCGAACAAAGCGGCAATCTCTACTGGTTCGATGGGTTTTGCGGCGGGTGGCCCGCCCGCCGACCCCGGTCGGCCGGGAAGGTGGGCGCGACGCCCCGGGCGCCGGTCGGGGCGGCTGGCGAGAGGTCGCCGGTGGCGGGGGTGCCGACGCGCTAGGGTCGACCCCGTGGCGGCGCGGAGATCGAGAATTCCAGCGACGAAGTACCCGGTCGAGCGGTTCACCCTCGACAACGGCCTGCGGGTGGTCCTGACGCCCGACCGCAGCGCCCCGGTGATCGGGGTGGCGGTCGTCTACGACGTCGGCATCCGCTCCGAGCCCGAGGGGCGCACCGGCTTCGCCCACCTCTTCGAGCACCTCATGTTCCAGGGCTCGGAGAACCTGGAGAAGCTGGCGCACTTCCGGCACGTGCAGGGAGCGGGCGGCACCTTCAACGGCTCCACCCACCTGGACTACACCGACTACTTCGAGACCCTGCCGAGCAACGCCCTGGAGCGGGCGCTGTTCCTGGAGGCCGACCGGATGCGCGGCCCCCGGCTGACCGAGGAGAACCTGCGCAACCAGGTCGACGTGGTCAAGGAGGAGATCCGGGTCAACGTGCTCAACCGCCCGTACGGCGGCTTCCCCTGGCTGACCCTGCCGCCGGTGATGTTCGACACCTTCCCGAACGCGCACGACGGCTACGGCTCCTTCGTCGACCTGGAGTCGGCCACCGTCGACGACGCCGCCGACTTCTTCCGCCGTTACTACGCGAGCGGCAACGCGGTGCTGGCGGTCAGCGGCGACGTCGACGTCGCCGAGGCGACCACGCTGATCGAGCGGCACTTCGGCGACGTGCCGGCGCGGCCCGCCCCGGCGCGGCCCGACTTCACCGAGCCCGACCTGACCGAGGAGCGGCGCACCTCGTACACCGACAAGCTGGCCCCCCTGCCGGCGGTGGCCGGCGCCTGGCGGGTGCCCGACCCGATCACCGACTTCGCCGCCTACCTGCCGTACGTCGTGCTGGCCGAGGTGCTCACCGACGGCGACGCGTCCCGGCTGGTCGAGCGGCTGGTCCAGCGGGACCGGGCGGTGACCAGCCTCGGCGGCTACGTCGGCTTCATGGGCGACCCGTTCGACGTGCGGGACCCGACGGCGCTGCTGCTCCAGGCGCACCTGCCGCCCGGCGGGGACGTCGACAAGGTGCTGCGCACCATCGACGAGGAGCTGGACCGGCTGGCCACCGACGGCGTGGCCGAGGGGGAACTGGCCCGCACCCAGGCCCGGATGGCGACCCACCTGCTGCGCGACACCGACGCGGTGCTCGGCCGGGCGTTGCAGATGGCCGTGCTGGAGCAGCAGCGCGGCGAGCCGGGGCTGCTCAACGACCTGCCCCGGCTCGTCGGCGAGGTCACCGACGAACAGGTCCGCGCCGCCGCGGCCACCCTGCGGCCCGAGCGCCGCGCGTCCATCGAGGTCATCCCCGGAGGGGGCAGGTGAGCGCGAGGAGTGAGCCGGGTCTGCGAGCCCCGCAGTCGCGAACGAAGGCGAGTCAGGTGAGCGCGAGGAGTGAGCCGGGTCTGCGAGCCCCGCAGTCGCGAACGAAGGAGAGCCAGTGACGGCAACCGCACAGGCCGCGCCGCGGGCGCTGCCACCGCTCGGCCCGAACCGCAGGCTCAAGCTGCCGAAGCAGGCCGAGCGCACGCTGGGCAACGGGCTGACCGTGATCGCCGTACGCCGGCCGGCGGTGCCGCTGGTGGAGGTGCGGCTGTGGATGCCGTTCGGCCGCACCCACCTGGCCCGGGGCGCCATGCTGGCGCAGACCCTGCTCTCCGGCACGCAGAGCATGTCCAGCGTGCAGATCGCGGCCGAGTTGCAGAAGGTCGGCGGCGGGCTCTCCGCCGGGATCGACCCGGACCGGCTGATGCTCTCCGGCGCCGGGCTGGTCACCGGGCTGGACCGGATGCTGGAGATCCTCGCGGAGGTGCTGACCGACGCGAGCTACCCGAACGACGACGTCGCCACCGAGCGGGACCGGCTGATCGACCGGATCCACGTGGCGCGGAGCCAGCCCGCGCACCTGGCCCGCACCGCCCTGCTGCGGCGGGTCTACGGCACGCACCCGTACGCGGTGCAGACCCCCGAACCGGAGGCGGTCCGGGCGGTCCGGCCGGGAGTGCTGCGGACCCTGCACGCCCAACGGGTGCACCCCGCCGACGCCGTGCTGGTGCTGGTCGGTGACGTGCAGCCGGAGCGGGCGCTGGACGCCGCCGAGAAGGCGCTGTCGGGGTGGAACGGCGCCGGGCACACCGCCGACCTGCCACCCGCCCCGCCGCTGGAGCCCGGGCCGCTGCTGCTGGTCGACCGCCCGGGGGCGGTGCAGTCCTCGCTGCGGATGGCGCTGCCGGCGGTGCCCCGCACCCACCCCGACCACGCCGCGCTGCAACTGGCCAACCTGATCTTCGGTGGCTACTTCTCCTCCCGCTGGGTGGAGAACATCCGCGAGGACAAGGGCTACACGTACGGGGGGCACTCCGTCGTCGAGCACTCGGTGGCCGGGTCGGTGCTGGTCGCCGCCGTCGACGTGGCCACCGAGGTCACCGGGCCGGCGCTGCTGGAGACGACGTACGAACTCGGCCGGCTGGCCAGCCTTCCGCCCCGCGAGGACGAGCTGGAGCAGGCCCGCCAGTACGCCCTCGGCACCCTCCAGCTCGGGATGTCCACCCAGGCCGGGCTCGCCTCGCTGACCAGCGCGTACGCCGGCAGCGGGCTGCGCCTGGAGTTCCTGGCCGAGCACGCCGCCCGGCTGGCGAAGGCGACCGTGGGCGACGTGGCCGATGCGGCGGCCCGCTACCTCGCCCCGGCGCGGGCGGTCACCGTCGTGCTGGGTGACGCCGAACGGATCGGGCCGCAGGTGGCGGCGCTCGCCCCGGTCACCACCGAGCCGGCGCGGCCGTGAGCGGGGAGGCCGCGCCGCCGCTGGCCCGTTCCACCCTGGACCGGGCGGCCCACCGGCGCACCGACCCCGACTGGCTGGCGCGGGCGTGGAGCCAGGCCCGGGTGCTGGTGCTCGACTCCGCCGACGGCGGCCGGGCGCTGGTGCGTACCGACACGTCGCCGCCGACGCTCGTGCTGCTCGACCCGGCCGGGCTGCCCGAGCCGACGGCACCGATGTTCCTCGGCGTCGAGCCGGACGGGGTGCCGGTCTTCGCCGTGGACGCCCCGCTGCTGACGGTGCCCGGTGCCCGGGCCGCGCACCTGCGCGAGGTCGGCCACCTGCTCGGCGACCGCGACGCCGGGCTGTTCACCACCGCGCTGGCACTTCTCAACTGGCACCTGCGGCACCGCTACTCGTCGACCACCGGGCACCCGACCGAGGTGGACGAGGCAGGCTGGTCCCGGGTGGACCCGGCCGGGGAGCGGGTCTGGCCGCGTACCGATCCCGCGATGATCGTGCTGGTGCACGACGGCGTCGCGGGCCCGGGCGGGCGGTGCCTGCTCGGCAACAACGCCACCTGGCCGCACACCGCCGGCGAGCGCCGGTTCTCCTGCCTCGCCGGCTACGTCGAGCCGGGGGAGTCGGCCGAGGCCGCGGTGCTGCGCGAGGTCCGCGAGGAGGTCGGCGTCCCGGTCGAGGACATCGCGTACGCGGGCAGCCAGGCCTGGCCGTTTCCCGGCTCGCTGATGCTCGGCTTCCTCGCCACCGCCGACCCGGAGCATCCGGTGCACGTGGACCCGACCGAGATCGCGTACGCCCGGTGGTTCTCCCGCAGGGAGATCGGCGCGGCCCTGGCGGGACGGCCGGTGGAGGTGGGCGGCGCCCGGCTGGTGCTGCCGCCGCCGTCGTCGATCGCGCTCTTCCTGATCCACCGCTGGCTCGACGGGCACTGCTGAGCCGGTTTCCGCCCCCGGTCCTGCCGGGCGGCGGCGCGGCGGGGTGCGGCGTCGAGCAGCCGGGCGGCGGCCCGGTCGCCGGCGGCGGGCCCGGTGTG